>CANAUU010000001.1 GCA_947364965.1 uncultured Candidatus Saccharibacteria bacterium
GGGGCTATACAGCGGCTGAAGGTTCTATTCCAGATAATGCTACCTATACCGCACCATCAGTATCTGGTAATGGAGATAAACTAGTAGAGAATGCTAACAAGAAGATAGTCTCCGATACTAAAACTATTATGCTTAGCTTTGCTACTAAGGTTAATGACCAGAAACCAGCAGATACTTATAAGAACACTATTACCATGAGCGTAGTATCTAGCCCCCTAAAGACTACTCTAAGTGACATTACTAATATGCAGAATATGACTAACTCCATCTGTGCTGATAGCGAGATCCACGAAACCAAACAACTACGAGACACACGAGATGGCAAATACTACTGGGTGACTAAGCTGGCTGACAATAACTGCTGGATGACGCAAAACTTGGATTTGGACCTAAACGCACAAACTACTCCACTTACTCCAGAAACGTCGGATGTAAGTGGCAATTGGGTACCGAACAGTGGAGTATGGGGACCTGATGGTGATGAACCAGCATATACAGCAAACACGGCTTCTAGCTCGACAATTCTGGCCGAGAATACCGGGCAAAGATCTTGGAGTCTCGGTGACTATAGGATTACTAATCCGACAACCCCCAATAGCTGTGGTTATCCCAAGAACGACCTCTCCCAGTGCCCCGAACAGTTTACACCCTATACTACGCCGACTGCAGCAAGCGGAGATGAACTCGCACACTATATTATCGGTAATCACTACCAGTGGAATGCAGCAACGGCGGGGACTGGCGGAACTATCACTTCTGGTCAGGCAACGAGTTCCATCTGTCCGAAAGGATGGAAGCTCCCAGAATCTAACTCTATGGCGGTTGGTACTTTCGGCGGTCTAATCAACGCTTACTCGATTGGCTCTGACGTTGCAAAGCTTACCAGCGCACCACTCTATTTTGTTAGGGGTGGCTACGTCGATCAGAGTACCGGCGCCCTATTCAAAGGTGCCGGCTACGAAGGTAATTACTGGTCGTCTACCCCATATTCTAACGACGTTTACGCCTACAATCTCTATATTGGCGATGCTAGTGCCATCGCTCCGTCCAACTTTGGCTTCGACCGGCGAAACGGTCTCTCTATCCGCTGTCTCTCCCGCTAAACCTTGAGCAAAACCCCTAGGCAAATACCCCACGCACCATACACTTTCTCCGCCCCAGCCTCCGCACCTACCAAGTAGTTTAGTATAATATGGAAGCCCTCCAAACAATTCTATATACTAATATACAGCCAATGATATAGCACATACCTATTCCTTTTTTACGGTTCGATATCAACTATATATGCTTCATGTTTCATGGGAAATCAAAAGGCACCCAACAAAACGCCGGTAGACTTCCTTATGAAACAAAACTCATCTTCCCGAAAAAACGCATCACATCGGAAGATGAGCTGACAAAGCAAAAGCTACTTGATAGGGCGGCGGCTGGGGCGGAGGATAAAGTACAAGGAACTGCGCAACGTCAAAGCCTCACAAAAATAGTTAAAATCCCAACGTCGAGAGGCTAAAATTTTTACAATTATTTTAGCCTCTTTTGTTGTGGCTGCCTCTGTTAGTCTCGAAAATCACGCTAAATTTTTTCAAAAAAGTTTAGCCTGGCTAACCCTGTCCCATTGCTCGAAAAATTGAAATTTTCGAGCAACCAGAGCCACGTTCACCCCTGTTGTTAAGCAAACCCTACCTGACCACTTTTTAAAAACTGGTCAGGCGGAACACCTAGCGATTGTGCTAACTTTCACACCCTGCAGCTTACGCCAGCTCCCTCGCCGCAATCCTTACTGCTTCGCTCCAACTCGTCGCAATGTGCGGTGTCGCCGCTAACTCAGAAACTTTAATCCCGCTCCGAATTGCCAGAGAAATTTCTTGCACAATCAAATCCGCATTCGGCGCCACCACCGTTGCTCCTAGAATCTGTCCCTTCATGTCCGAAGTCAGTTTTATAAACCCTTCCCGAAAATCATTCGTGTTCGCTGCGCTCACCAAATCAATCGGCACCAGGACCGTCTTCTGCTTCTGCCCAAGCTGCACGCATTCCAGCTCATTCAGCCCCACCTTCGCGACCTGTGGCATCGTATTTGTCATTCGGACGAACCCGGTATAATTCACCGTGTTGCCGACTTTTTTCAGCGCATTCATCGTCGCGAGCCGCGCCTCATAAGTCGCTTTCTCGGTCGAACTTTCTCCGCCGATTACATCTCCCGCCGCCCAAATATGCCCGCTCGTCGTCTTCAGTCCGCCCGTCACCTCGACCCCGCGATACGAGAACTTCACCCCCGCGTTTTCCAACCCATAATCCGTGCTTGGTTCCGGCGTTGTCGCGAGCACAATCGCCTCGACGCGCACCGATTTTTCTTGCCCATCGCGCACAAAAACGACCTGCTTTGCCTTCGCTTCCTGCACTAGCGCCACTACTCGCGAATCCGTCAGAATCTCTACCTGGAAACGTTTGCGCAGATGTTGCTCAATCACCTCGCTGACTTCCGGATCTTCGCGCGGCAACAACCTATCCTGCGCCTCCGCAATCAAGACCCTTACTCCCAGCGCCGCAAAATATTCCGCAATCTCGCACCCTGTCGAACCTCCGCCGACCACCATCAACGCTTTTGGCAATTTCGCCATTCGAAGTGCTGTGTCTGGCGACCAACAATTCACCAGCTCAACCCCAGAAATCCCGCTCACTGCGAGGTCGGTTCCAGTCGCCAGCAAAAACTTCTCACTACTAATCTGCTGTTCACCCACCGCAATTTCATGCGGGCTAATAAACTGCGCGAAACCATGATAACAATCAACCCCTGCATTCTCAAAAACCTTCCGGTTTCCACCGCCTGCCCGTCGCACTGCCGTCGCCTGCCAGTTCAAAACCGTCGGATAATTATAACGCAAATTACTACTCGACATTCCAAATCGCGTTCCGTCGACCGCTTCCGTATAGCGCTGCGCAAAGCCCAGCGCCGCCGCATAGGGAACATCGCGATAGTTCAAAGTCGTCCCGCCCCATCGGTCCGCCTCGACAATCGCTGTCTTCACCCCTAGACCAGCCGCCAAAAGCGCCGCAGCGCTCCCCGCCGCGCCACTACCAATCACCAAATACTCGTAGTCAAATTTCCTTCCCACCATTTATATTATTTTACCACGATTTTGATAAACGTAAGCCAAATCCGCGCTATATTTTTCCGCCTCTTGCGCCACCCGTCGATATAAATCATCCGACGTAATCACCGCCCTCGTTGCCACCCAGACCGCCGTCTTCGCTGCTACCTTCTCCGCAATTGCTCCCGCCGTCCCCTCCGGAATTCCAATTGCTACCGCGCTTTCCAACACATCATCACGCAGACCTTTTTCGCTAAAACTAATTTGTTCAACCTTTTTCCGTTTCATCCGCATACCTCAAGTTTATCCTAACACCTCAAACGCAAAAATGAAAAATCCCAGTACCAGAAACCCTACGCCCGTAATCACTCGCATAAAACTTTTATGCTTCACTCGCCACCTTTGTATATCTACCACTGTCTGTCCCTTCCGAATCGCAATCCGCAGCACTATCGGCGGAATAATCGCAATTATTGTATACATTGCCACCGCGAGTAGTTGATACGCCGACGGCAAGACAATAATACTGTTCGCCGCCACCACAAACAGCACCATCGTCCAAGGCATCTCCGCCAAACTCGTCAAAACTCCCAGTGAGAACGCTTCGGTATTACTGTTCGTCTCCTTTGCTCGTTTATCAATAAATCGCGCCACCGTCCTCGGCAACCAAAGTTCCGTGCTCTTACCCCGTCGATAATAAAACGCCCACGCCGCAATCGCCAGCGCTACCAGCATCCCCACTACAATCAAAATCTCCTCCGCATATAATTCCGTCCCAAAAACTTGTCCCAAAATAAAACACGTCGCCCCCAATGCCAAAAACACCAGCATTCCAATCCCCGCAATATAACTATCTACCAAGTTCCGTGTCTTCTTCCGCACATGTTTCCCCAAACTCGCGTGGTATAAAAGCAACAAAGCTCCCAGCTCCAGCTGTAAAGTCGCATGAATTACGGCCGCTAGAAAAACCTCACTGAACGGAATAACCATATCCATAATATTATTATAGCATAATTTATCATACTTGTGCTTGTATCTATTGGTGAAAGTGTGCTACGCTAGGAAGGGGGCGTTTCCTCAAAATAACACGATTTTTGACATTTTTCAAAAAAGTATCATGCTTGTGCTTGGAAGTTCCGACCATTCTGTGCTATGCTTCCGACATGATGCAATTTTTATTCCAACTCAATTCAAAATTCAAATCCAACTTCAAGCCCAAATTCCTATTTGGCGCGTTAGCTTTCCTTCTTGCCGCCCACATCAGCTTGGCGCCGGCACTCTCCGCAAACCTACATTACAATCTCCAGTCTACCGTAGAATTGCCAGCCGAAAATCTATCACTTGATCCGCCAGCCGAAACCAACCCTGATAACCCGCCTGGCACTTTGCCAGATGATGAACTCGAAACCTATGATTTTCCTTCGCAACTCATTATTAAGGCTATCAACCCAGGCTATACTACCGCAGATAAGTTAACTAACGCCGGCGAACTTATCGAACTTCAGAATCTTGCCGACACCACCACCTCGCTCGCCGGTTTCTCGGTTCAATACACTAACGGAAGTGGCAAGTCTACCATTCTTTACACTTTCCCGGAAGGAGCACTCATGACCGGCGAGTTTCTCCTTATGCGCTACGTGAAATCCCCTGATGCCGACCAATCTGAACTCACCTATTCTGCCAGCCTTGCCATGACTGCCGGTCCACTCGAACTCGTTTACGAAGGTGAAGTTATCGACAGTATCTGCTGGACGGGGAAGAACGGCTGCGCGCCCACCTTCAAAAGTTCCGCCCCCACCACCCTCGTCCGTAATATGTCGACTGGCGACTTTGAGCATCTCTCTATCTATGATACGCATTTTAGTCCCTCCGCCCCGACCTTCTACGCTCCAGAGCTAGAACCTGAAGACTCCGACGAGCAGCCCACTCTTCCGCCCCAATGCCGCGGTCTTGAGTTTTCGGAGATTCTCACCTACTATTCCGATTCCGCTTCCGAGCAGTTCATCGAACTTTACAACCAAACCTCAAAAACCATTCATCTCGATGGTTGCCATATTCAATATAAAAACAAATTATATCCTCTTTCCGGCACTATCTCTCCTAGCGCTTACCTCGCCTATTATCCTGATTTTTCTCTCACGAAGAATCCTACCACAAACAACACCATCTCCCTCATTGATACCGATGGCGAATCTGTTGATGAACTCGTCTATTCTCATGGTCAGAAAAAGTCCACTAGCTACGCTAAATTCTACGATTCAAACGGCGCCGCTAGCTGGTCTATCACTTACAGCCCCACCCCCGGCTCCACCAATATTTCCCAAGCCTTTCGTACCTGTCCTGTCGGAAAAGTTATCAATCCCGTCACTGGCAACTGTGTCAACGTCGCTGCTTCTGTCGCCGCCGAATGTCCCGCCGGCAAATATCGCAACCCGCTCACTGGTCGCTGCAAAAACATTGATTCTTCGGATTCAAAAACCCTCAAAGAATGTGCCGAAGGCTACGAACGTAATCCTACAACCAATCGCTGCCGCAAAATCACACTCCCCAACAACGGTGCCGAATACGCGCTCGTCCCCACTACCGCCTCCAGCGGTAAAAGTTTCGTCGCTATTGGCATAGTCATCCTAATTGTTCTTCTCGGCGTCGTCTATATTGCTCTACAATTCCGGCACGAAGCGACCCGTGCGGCTCGCAAAATTCGCCAGCGCTGTCACGACATTTTGAAGAACCAGTTCTCGCGGAAGATCCGCCGGGACCGAGATAAGGAGGCCTAACTCTTGATAACGTTTCAGAACTGGCAGAGTTTTCTCATGGTATTCGTCAATCCGCGTCTGAAAAACTTTCGGGTCCGCATCATCTGCTCTAAGCCCCCTATCACCCAAAATCTTTGCCGCTTCCCACCGGTCTACCACATCTTTGTCAGAAAGTTTCAACTCGATCGCCGCCCGAATTGTGTGTCCACTCGATTTTGCTACCGCCATCACCTCGTCTTCTTCGCCCGACCAGCGCCCAATCGACGACAAAACAAGAGGATACTTCCAGAGTTCTTCCTTCTCAAAATACGGCAAAACCCAATCATAAAACACGCTCGACGGCACTAATTTCCCATCATGGCTCAAGCTCTGTCCAGTCGCTTGCTCCATCGCACGCACAATAATCCCCGATGATAAAAATTTCGCGCCCAGCTTCTCCGCTAATTGCACACCTACCGTATCTTTTCCACTCATCGGCAGTCCGAAGATATTGATACTGCCAATCCCGAGCCAGGACTTGATTTGTTGTATCTGGGCTTCCATTCTCATATTATAACATGACGACATCCAATCCCGCGCAACTCCCCGGCTAAACCCAGACCGCGTTAAGTCACCGTCGCTTCACCCCACTTCTAGCAGTCTTTACTTATGGGTGCTAATTTGCTATAATCAAATTATGAACTTGACGAAACGCCAAGAGGAAATCCTCTTCGCTATCATTGAAGAATACGCCGAACTCGCCGCTCCTGTCGGCAGCGTCACCTTGGCTAAACTTTTCAACGTCTCTTCGGCCACAATCCGCTCTGAAATGTCGCGTCTTGAGGATTTTGGCTACATCGCCCAGCCTCACACTTCCGCTGGTCGTGTCCCGACCGACGCTGGCTACCGCTACTATGTCAACGCCCTGTCCGAACATCCAGAAGTTCTCAACCAGTCTTCTCCGTTTATTGTTAATCCCGAGCGCGAAAGCAAAACCCCCGAGCGCAGTACTCGTGTTCTCCAGATTCGCATCAATTCCCAAACTCGTGCTGATTCCGCAATTCGTGGAGCCGTTGATTCGCTCGTTGAGCTGACGGGGAATCTCGGTCTCGCGACTATTGGAGATCAACTCTATATCTCTGGTATTGCCCGTCTTTTTACGCAGCCAGAATTTCTTGACAACCGTCGCGTCCAGGCCGTTGCTGAATTGCTCGACAACCTCGAGCCCTGGCTTCGTGAAGTTGCCCCGGGTCAGCCCCTCAACATCTTCATTGGTCAAGAAAACCCCATCGGCAAGACTTCTCAAGCCTCCCTCATCATCAGTCGTTTTCGCTCTCCGTTCTCTGACAAAAGTTATATCGGCATCCTCGGCCCCACTCGTCAGAACTATAGTCGTGTTATGTCGCTCGTTCGCTACGCTGGCGCCATTCTCGAGGAAACTCTCGCTCTTGACGGTAAAAATAAGGAGTAATTATGAAAAAACCCACCTCGTCACAATCAACCAAACAACCACAAGAATCATCCCAACAGTCCGACTTTACCCAAAACTCTCAGTCCCAAATTAGCCCAGAAATAGCCGCTGCCGCCACGCAAATTGTCGAGCTCACTAATGACCTTCAGCGCACACGTGCCGATTTCGAAAATTTCCGCAAGCAGGTTGATTTACAGAAATCCCAAGCCATGAACGCTGCCAAAAATGCCACCGTTCTGAAATTCCTCCCCCTCATCGACGATATCAGCCGCGCCTTCAGCGTTTATCCAGAGCAGCTCCAGCCGCTCGAAAAAAGTTTCCTCAAAACTCTCCAGTCTCTTGGGCTTCAAATCATTACTTCCGCTCCCGGTACCGAGTTTAACCCTGACTATCACGATGCTGTTTCTATCGACGACGAAGAGGGCGATACTGAAATTATCACCGAAACTCTGCGCCCTGGCTATATTTACGACGGCGCCGTCATCCGCGCCGCTATGGTTCGCGTCGGTCACGCCGATAAACCCACAAACAAATCCTAACAACCAGCGCTCTCGCCGTAGCGTTGGTGCCATCACAATCTTTCCGCAACATCCCCTAGAATCTCCCCAATTCCCAGGATTCGTGTTATAATCAAAACATGAACGTTTCTGGAGGTGAAAAATATCAAGCTATTCAGCGCCGTGTTCGCGCCTGCGACTATCTTGTTGTAGCGCAGCTTTTCTTGCAGGATAACTTTCTGCTTGACCGTCCGCTGCGCGCCGACGATATTAAACCTCGTCTTCTCGGTCACTGGGGAACTTGTCACGGTATCGACGTCGCCTATGCGAACCTAAAATCCTATTTCTCGCCGCAAAACCAGCGCAAACGTCATGAATACACCGACTTCTCCTTCATCCTTGGCCCCGGGCATGGTTTTCCCGCCCTCCAAGCCAATCTTTTCCTTGACGGCGACCTCGAAAAAGTCGACAAAAAAGCCACTCGCGACGAAAACGGTATCGCCTACATCTGTAAAAACTTCTCCTGGCCAGGCGGCTTCCCGTCGCACGCCAGCCCTTTCACTCCTGGCGTCATTTGTGAGGGGGGTGAACTCGGCTATGCTCTGGGTGCTGCCTACGGTTTTTGTCTGGGCCATCCCGAAAAAACCGTTGCTGTTATGTTGGGCGACGGGGAACTAGAAACCGCTTCAGCTCTCGCCTCACTTAACCTCGTCAAACTCGCCGGTAATCACGCGCATAATGGTCGCGTCATCCCCATCCTTCATCTTAATGGCTATAAAATCTCCGCGCCAACCCTCTATGGTCGTAAATCCGAACGTGAAATGAAAGAATTCGTGCGCGGATTTGGCTATACTCCATTCTGGATCGAGGGCGATTCTCCCGAAGCTTTCCAGAAAGCCCTCAAAGAAGCTACCAAAGTCGAGCATCCCTTCCTCATTCTCAAAACCGAGAAAGGCGCCACTGGTCCCAAGGAGCTCAACAATAAAAAAGTTGCCGGCAACTATCTCGCTCACCAAATCCCGCTTCCGAATGCTAAGACTGATCCCGAAGAACTTAAAGCCCTCAGCCGCTGGCTCAAAAGTTATGAATTTTCTGAACTTTTTAATCCAGAGAAAGGATTTATGCTATGATTGACTCTGTCGAACACCCTGGCCAGGAACGCTTCTCGCCCGCCCGCCGCATTGGCGCCATGATGGCGAGCTACATGATTCGTCGCAAAGATTTCTACCTCTTCTCTCCTGACGAAACCACCAGCAACAAACTCGACGCTACCCACGAAGTCACCTCGCGCCTCTGGGACTTGCCAAAGGCAGCTTGGGATTTGCCCGAAGCTCCGAACGGTCGCATCGTCGAAATGCTCTCCGAGAACGCACTCTTTGCCTGCATGGTTGGCCACCTAATGAATGGCGAACCTGCGGCTATGACGAGCTACGAATCATTCTTTACTATCATCGCTTCACAAATCCTCCAACACATTAAGTTTCTCCAACAGTCTTCGGTAGTCGAATGGCGAAAAAGCATCCCCGCAGCCAATCTCCTTTCGACCAGCACCTGCTGGCGCCAAGATCATAACGGCTTCACTCACCAATCACCCGCCCTCATTTCGCTCCTCTTAAATGATCCTAGCCCCTACGCTAACTGTCTTTTCCCGGTTGATGACGTTGCCGCCGAGGCTGCCTTCATCTATATGCTGAATTCTGAAAATGTTGTCAATCTTACAACATTCAATAAGGTCGAGCAACCTCGCTGGATCGACTCTCACCAGTCCGATGCCCAATTCGTAAATGGCGGCGCCAGCATTTTCGAATTCGCTTCTGACGAAAACCCAGATTATATCTTCGTCGGCTGTGGCGACATAGTTTCCTGCGAAGCTATCTATGCCCTCGACATTCTTCGTAAAGATTTTCCGGAAAAACGCTTCCGTTTCATCAATATCTCCGCTTTGTCTTATAACTCCATCGGCACAACCGACCGTCAGCTCACCCAAGATGAATTCGACGACATTTTCACTAAAGCAAAACCCATCATTGCCAATTTCCACGGCTATCCCGAAACTCTTCGCCAAATTCTCACGCACTATGCTGAGCCGAAACGCCTTAAGATTCATGGCTTCAATGAGCAGGGCAGCACGACCTCGCCTTTCGAGATGTTGAGCATTAATCAAGCCTCGCGCTACCACCTCGCTCTCGATATCGCTCGTTTGGAAAAACGCGACGACCTTATCAAAAAGTATCAAAAAATCCTCCAAGATAACTCTGCTTACGCTCGCGAACACGGCGTCGACCAGCTTGCATTATAATGATATAACAAGGGGATGAGTTAAGACTTCAAGCTCACTTGAAGCCTTCAGGGTCGGCGCAATTATGTCTGGAACATAGTTTCATGTTATAATATAGTAATGGAATTAGCTATTTTAATTATTACGCTTATTATTTTGAGCGAAACATCGATTTTAATACTAAAAAGCCGTAAGCATCCCCTCATCACCACTAATCAGAAACGCAAAGTTTACATTGATACCTCCGCCCTCATGGACCCCCGTCTCATCGAAGTCGCCAAAACCGGCTTCATCGGCGATGACATTGTCATTCCGCGCAGCGTCACCAATGAGCTCCAACTTCTTGCCGACGGCAAAGATTCCGAGAAGCGTCTTCGCGCTCGTGCCGGTCTCGACACTGTACGCGAGCTTGAACGTGTGGTTTTTTTCAACACTACCATCCTGAATGACGAGCTGGATCACACCCCAGTCGACAACCGTCTGATGGAACTCGCAAAAGCCAATCACGGTCTCATCTTGACAAACGATTTCAACCTCTCCAAGGTCGCTGCGACCGAGCATATTGACACGCTCAACCTCAACGCTCTCGCCCTCACCCTTCGCAACCAATACCTACCCGGTGAGCGCGCCAAGGTTAAAATCGTTGCCGCTGGCAGCAACCCACACCAAGGCGTCGCCTACTTGCGTGACGGCACCATGGTTGTCGTCGATCACGCCAGCGAGAAACTCGGCCAAGAAGTCGAAGTCGAATTCATCCGCCTCAATCAAACCGCCTCCGGCACCATGCTCTTCGCCAGGCTCCCCGTCCAGAACCAAAATCAAAACCAAAACCAGAAAGACGCCGCCAAAAACCCAAACAATTCCTCAAACAGCAACCCCTCGAATAGCAACCCTTCAAACAATAGCCCCTCCAGCAACTCCACGAAAACCTCCACCAGTAGTGCTCAAAAATCCTCCAACAATTTCAAAAACTCCACCCAGAAACTCCAGAAGTCTTCTTCCATCTCAAAATCCGGTTCCCGTTTCCCAAAGCTTCCTTCCCGTCACCACAACGACCGAAGCAGCAAAGCCAAGAAGCACCGCCGTTAGGCCGTAGCTATGGCTAACGAGCCAGTTCAGTCCAATCGATCGACCCCAAAATAATCGACAACTATCCACTCAGCCAACGCCCTACCCAATTAGCTACTCCATAATTCTTAAAAAGCCTCCATCCGAAAACCCAAAAGTGGAGGCTTTCTTTGGCTATATTAGCCTAACTGTCTGTCGATGAACTACTAGACCCCACGACTAGGGATGCCTCGTAGACATTACCGTCTTCATCATAAGCCCGCACTGTCACTAACTCCTCGCTACCGTCCAGGTATTTATACACCCCGCTCGCAATATCAGAAGCCGTTAGATACCTCCGCGGCCCTGTCACGCCATCCACGATAACCACATATGACTCCAGCTCAATTCCGGTACCAGGGTTAAACGAGATATCCAGCATCGTCGGCCCAACCTTCGTAATCGACACCACATCGTCCTCGGGCAGCGTAGTACAAGTGTCCATCTCCTCATATTTGTATCCATCCGGAGCAATCACTGTTTTTGTCCCCGAAATTGGATCTACTATAATAGTCACCTCAATTTCGACCGTCTTGCTCGCCGGTGTACAGTCCGTCGCCTGCAACTTCGTTTCGGAGTTAAACTTCACTTTTTCAGTTTTTACCCCGGACTTCTCCGAGTTATACCAGCTCGGCCAAATATCCTTCACTCCTGCCACGGTCAAATCCTGCAAGCCTGATGGTCGAACCGGCTGGTCTCCCGACTTCCAGAGCCCCTCACTCGCATACAGATCTTTATGAACCTTTTCCATGTAATCATTCACCACCCGCCGCACAATTGTGTTCGTGCTGCTGGTCAGACCTTTACCATCATGATTGCCATTCCAGACCACCGTCGCAATCGCCGTCGAGTAGCTCGCCATCCATGAGTCCTTCGCCACCGCGCTGTTCGCAGTCGTTGTCGTCCCTGTCTTGCTCGCTGTCCATACCCCCGGCACTACAAAACCGAACGAATATGACTGTGGACCGAAGTTATACTTCGCGCGTGCCTCTGCGTCGCTCAAAATGCTAGAGATTTCATAAGCCACCTGTTCATCAATCACCTGCGTCCCAGCCTCGTCTTTCCAGGTCTCCAAAACCTTGCCCGACGGGTCCTTCACTTCTAGCACGTAAGCCAAATCTTTATACATTCCACCTCGCGCAATTGAAGCATAAGCGTTCGCGTGTTCCACCGCCTTCACGCCGCAGCCACTTCCAATTGCAATCGACAGACCAGCCGACGCATCATCACAGTAAGACTTATCGCCAAGGTTGTGTAAGATCTCCAGCCCGTTCTCAATCCCCACAATCGCCAGCGATTTTACCGCCCCAATATTCAAGGAGTTCGCTAGCGAATCGCGCAACGTAATCTTCCCGTAAAACTTCCCAGTCGCATTCGACATAGAACACGCTCCCGATGCTCCTGCGCAATAGAACGAATCAATATTTTCATCCATCATCGTCGTCCCCGGACCATACACCACATCGCCCTTCATCGAAAACAGCGGCGCATAATCTAGCAGAGGCTTGATTGACGACCCCGGTTCTAGCAGGGAAGTTGTCGCATTCACCTCGCCATACACCGGCGTATTCCAGTCAATCGACCCCACCATCGCAATCACCTGGCTCGTCTCCACATCGACCGACACCATCGCGATATTGTCGCTCCCATTCATATACCTCAGCGCATCGCCAGCCGCCACCGCTTCGTTTGCCATCTCCTGCGCCCGGTAATCCAGCGTCGTCTTAATCGTATACCCACCGATTCGCATCGTCTGGATACCATACTTTTCCTCAAGCATCTTCTTCACTTCCATCACGAAGTGTGGCGCCTTCATATCCGAATACTGCGAACTCTCCGGCAAAATCTGGTCCAAAATCGGCACCGCTTTCGCTTCCTCCGCCTCTTCCTTCGTGATGTAGCCCATTTCCACCATCACATCCAGCGCCTTCTGCTGCCGCGCAATCAAAGCCTCATTTCCATATGTATTATATGGGTTCAAAACCGCCGGGTTATTCGGAATTCCTGCGAGCAACGCGCTCTCCGCCAGCGTCAAATCCTTCGCGCTCTTCCCAAAATATGTCTGCGCTGCGCTTTCAATCCCGTTCCGCCGTCCGCCATAAGGCGATTCGTTCAGATACATTGTAATAATCTGCTCTTTGCTATACATCTTCTCGAGTTCAATCGAGAGAATCAATTCCTTAATCTTGCGTGAAATTCCGCCACGGTTCGCCGATGCCGCCTCGTCCGAGAAATAAACCTGCTTAATCAGCTGCTGCGTTAGCGTCGAGCCACCTTGCACCCCCTTACCAGTCAAAGTCGACATGACCGCCCGCATCAACCCGACAATATCAATCCCTGGGTGTGTATAGAAATTTCGGTCCTCCAGCGCCACCGTCGCCTGCCGCACATATGTCGAAATCTGGTCCCCCTCCACCACCAGTCGATAATCCGCATCCCCCTTATCTTCCCAGAGCACCACCCCATTCCGGTCAAGATAAGTGTTCACAGTCTCCGAAATCGTCAAATCATTCAGCTCAATTTCCTTCAGCTGGCTCTTGTAATACACAAACAACGCCCCCACCGCAATAATCCCCACCAAGACACATGCCGCGAAAATCTTCCCAATCCGCTTTAGACCGTCCTTTGAGAACCAGTAAGCCTTAATCCGCTCCCACCTAAAATGCGCAAAAAACCTCGCCGGTTGCTCCTTTGGCAACGGGGCTAGCGGCTTCTTCGGCTTTTTCCCTCCAGAGCCCGAGCCAAACGACCCTCCTCGCACCTTCGAACCGGCCGTTTTTACCTTATCCGCAATCTTCTTTTTTTGAGAAACTAAGCTAGAATAAACCCCCATATTCCCCCGTTTTCCGGAGCCACCCCTCGAATCTTTCGCAGTTTTTTCCATGCTCTAATTATACCACAACCCACCCATTCCAACAAAACATCACGTTTTTGTAATAAACCACCAGCCAAACTCCGCCCCGATCGCCATCACCAAAGAAAAGTGGCCACCCAAAGGGCAGCCACTAAAAGTATGCCGAGCCAAGCCGTCTAAATTTGCCCAGCTATCCGTAAGGGAACGAAACCAATCGCCTCACGCAGATACCATCCTGCCCGGCTCCGGCACCACCACTGCGCCGCATTTCTGTAGAGCCTGCTCGGCAGCTCTTCTGCTGGCGTCATCTCGAGCCCAAACAACCGTCCCTGTTTCACGACCCGCCGTACGTGCAGCGCGTGCGCCACCACAGTTATAATTGGTAGCGGCGGCCATGGCTTATGCCCCAAGTCATCCGCCAGCGGCCTTGTCCCAGCCTTTTGCTGTTCCAGTCCTCGGAGTATCGCGTTCGCTTCCCGTAGCATGTGGTAGGAGCCTCCGCTCTCGGTGCCGTTTGTGCTCGATCGCCCCGTCCCCACCTCGAGCAGCCTTTCCCGCGGGAAACCGCTTCGGCACAACTTATCGTAGATAAAATCCTGTGCCAATACCACCACCCCCGACTCGCACGCATAATCCCTGAGGACCAATTCCGCCAAATCGTCAATTGACGACCGTCTGTGGGGATTTAGGGGATAGCCAAAGTCCAACGCTATGACATACTTCTGCTCCAAAGAACTCACCCTTTCTTAAAAATTTCAAAATCAGGACGCTACGCCAATTATAACACGAATTACCAAAAAATCCACTAAAACCCCATAACCCCATCAAACCTATTGACAAAAAATCAAATCCGTGCTACAATGAAAACATAAGGCTAATTCTAGCCCTACGCACCTCAAATAATCACGCATCGGAGATTACCTCTCTGGCGTTTCCTGATTGTGTAATTTTGCTTATTTCTGATTTTTGTGGCATAGCTGCAGTCAAAACCACCCAATTCCAACGGAATTTGGGTTCAAACACGGCGAAGCTTATAAGATCAGAAACAGGCAAAACGCGCAATCAGCGCGTCAAATCTTGCGTCAATGAGCGCATAAAACGGAGGTAATCAAATGTCTCAACCCAGATTCAAGGTCATCATCGACCCCGCCGTGTCCCTCGACGACTTCGGCAACACCGTCGTCATCGACCAGCCCACGGGCATCATCACCAACTGCAACCCCGTTCTGAACCAGGTTATGGCGCTCTTCTACGACAGGGAGGGCGCCCTCACCGACGCCAGCAACGATCGGCTGCACGAGCTGGGCGACACCCTGCTGGCTGCAAACAATTACCTGGGCAACGTGTCGTTCTGGAACGACATCGACGGCTTCATCGGTGAATATGGCCGCCCCGTCCCCTTTATGAGCGCAAAGATGCCTGAGGTCGAGAAAGACCCGAGCCTGCGGCAGGTGTACAAGCGCGACTACCTCTCCGAGGTCGTCATCCCCACCTGCATCGGCGCCATGGTCGTCTATCTTCAGACGAAAGTCAAGTCTCAGGACATCCCCGCCGACGGTCCCGACATGACTGACGCCTATCGTCTGCGCCGCCTCCTGGAGGTCCTCCCCCGCATTGCGTGATTCTCAAAACCCAAAGCCCCGAGGCCTCGCCCCGGGGCTTTCCCTACCGCACCACCGCGAACTTATTTTTCCCCCGTTTCAGCAGTGCGACCTGCTCAATTGCCATGTCTTCGGCCACTTTCTCCCCGTTCACCGTAATCGCCCCCGCCGCTGCCAATTTCCGCGCCTCGCCCTTGCTTGCCGCGAGTCCAGTCGCCACCAGCGCATCAAACAGCCGCGAACCCCGAGCCGCGCAAGCTAAATATTCCCCAAACTCCGCAATCTCATCTCCCGTCAACTCCGCCAAACTCCCCCCAAACAGCCTCTCGGTCAGCGCCGCGACCGCTTCCGCTGCCTCGGCCCCATGCACCACCGACGTCACCCCGAGCGCCAGCGCTTTTTGCGCCGCCCGCCGCTCCGGGTGCTCGGCCTGTTCTGCCAAAATCCGCTCGACTTCCTCTTTCGTGAGTAGGGTGTAAATCTTCATGAGATATTCCACCGACGTATCCGGCTGGTTCAGCCAAAATTGATAAAAGTCAAAAATCGTCGTGTAATTTCCTGAGCCGCTGTCGGAAGCAGCTAACCAAATCGCATTCCCCTCCGACTTCCCGAACTTTCGTCCCGTCACCGGGTCAATCACTAGCGGCGTCGACCACGCGTCAGCCGCCCCGCCCTCCAACCGCTTGATCAAATGAATTCCCGTTGAGCAGTTCCCGAACTGGTCCGCCCCGCACAGCTGCAAATCCACCCCATATTTCCGATACAAATGTAAGAAATCATACCCCTGAATCAGCGTATACGAAAACTCGGCATAAGAAATCCCGCTCCCGCCTTCGCCGATCCGGTTCTGAACAAACTGCCGGTCGAGCAGCTGCGTCATCGAGAACGATTTCCCAACCTCACGCAAAAACTCCAGATACCCAATATCCTTAAACCAATCATAATTGTCTACCATCACTAAGTCATCACTATTGACAACTCGCCGCATTTGTGCCGCAATACAGGCCTTATTATGCTCAACTTCCTCCAGTGGCTTCAAATCCCGCTCCCCGTTATCTTTCGGGTCGCCAATTTGCCCGGTCGCCCCGCCCGCCAGCAAGAACGGCTGATAGCCGTGCCGCACAAAACACGCACACATCATCGCCGCCGCCAAGTTCCCAATCGTCAGGGAATCAGCCGAGGGATCCGCTCCCCAATAGAACTTTTTGCTCGGGCGCATGTCCAACTCCGCCGGATCCTTAATCGTTGTTTCCGCATAAAACCCCCGCCAAATAAGTTCCTCTGATAGTTTCATAATTTCCTAATTTTAAGTTTTTCTTGGGAGCATTGGGGCATTTCTTCGGCGAAGTCCTCTGGCACAAACCCTTCCAGCAAACCCTATGGTAAACCCTCAGGTCAAACCTTCCAGCCAGCCCGAGGCCCTAAAGCCTCAAAAGTCTAGACATTGACGTCAAAGCGTGATAGAATGGGGTTATAAGATTAAGTTTTACTTTCGCTTCTTCTTTTTAGATTTAGCGAAAGTAATTTTTGCTTCCAGACGTAAACGCCCGAGGCTCAGCCTAATCGACATAACACTCCTTTCTACAAATTATTAACTTTATCTAGGCACCCCGTCGCTCCTATCCGTATTATATCACGCCTCCCCAGTTTTTCCGAAAAACCCAGGCGCAAAAATCTCAAACTTAGGGATGACCGGCCGAAAGCCCGAGGGCAGAACTCCAAAAATCCGCCACCCGTCGCCATGCCTCCTCCGTGCTATAATAGTCTTATCTAATTGGAGTTTCATATGAACAACACCCCAACTTTAACCCTCAAAAAACGCATTCTCTCTTTCGACGTCGACCAAACCCTGAACGTCGCCAAGACCCCCATCCCGCCCGAAATGGCCAAAGTTTTGACGAAATGCCTAGATTATTTCGAAATCTGCCCAATTTCCGGCCAAAAGTTCGAGCAATTCCTCATCCAAATCGTCGCGCCCCTGAAACAAGCCGGCGCCACCCCCGGCCAGCTCCGCCATCTCCACCTTTTTGTCGCCCAGGGCACCCAATACTACGTATATGACCCCGGAAACAACTCCGAAAACTCCAACCATTCCGCCACTCTCGCCAATTCCGCCACCCCCGACCAAGAAACCGTCGACGCCCCGAATCCTAAAACCTCCGCAGATCCCACCTCCCCCGATTCCTGGCGCCAAGTCTATAATTACCCCCTCAAAGAAGACGATGTTGTAAAAATCACAACAACCCTCGAAGAATCCGCCAGGGAATTAGGCTATTGGGAAGCCGACAAGCTCGCTGAAGGCGACGAAATCATCGAAAATCGCCTCTCCCAAATCACTTTCTCTGCCCTCGGTCAAACTGCCGGCACCGAAGCTAAATATGCCTGGGATCCCGACCTCAAAAAACGCGAAGCCATCGTCGCCAAATGCCGCGAAAAACTCCCCGATTTCCTCTATGAAATCGGTGGCACCACCTCTATCAATGTCGCCGCTCCCGGCATGAATAAAGAATTCGGCATGACCCACCTCCTCGAGGAGCTCCACGCCGCCAAATCCGACGTCCTCTACTTCGGCGACATGACCCAGCCCGGCGGCAACGATTACCCCGTCGTCCAACTCGGCATCGACACTATCACCGTCCGTTCCCACGAAGACACTCTCTTTGCCCTCCGCGGCATTCTCGCCGCCCTCGGTGCCGGCGTTGTATAGCCCTAAAACCGTTTCAGCGGAAGCCATTGCGCGCCGCCAAGCCTCTTCGGTACCGGCTTTACTAGCATCAAACCGCTCATCTAGCGCCGAACCCCGCAACCCCCCATCATCTCAAACCGTCCAAAACCAAGGAAAAAGGCCCCGTCAATGACGGGACCTTTTGTCCAATGTGCTACCGTATTCCAAAATTGCTGTATGCGTACAGCTCGTCATACAGGACATCGTCAGAGCGACGTTATTTATCCCTTGCCCTGGGTGACGTACCCGGGCTTGGAGTAAAAATACGCGCACGAGACGGTGTCCCATTTCCAGATACCACCCGGAATCTGGTCGAAGTCTCCGTCCGGCATCTTGTCGATTACCACAGCGACGTCCATGTTGTCGGGATAGAGTGCCACTGCCTTGCCGGTCCACCCCTCAGGTACGGTGTAATCGGAGACGATTATTGCGGCTTTAGCGCCATCCTCGGTGGTGCCACGCAGGATGACAGTGCCATCCGTGGTGACAACGCAGAGGTGCGATCCGCAAAATTGCCCGAGGGGCATGGTGGCGCTCCCACCGAGGTCAGCGGCTGTCTTCGTCAGCCAATTGTCCTCAGCAACGCCCTTGAACCAGGGCGCCAGTGTGGCGGCCTGTTCGGTCATCGACTGATCATCAAGGGTCTCGCTACCGGAGTCGCTCGGCTCTTCGCCGGGGTTCTCGCTGTTGTCGGGAGTGGTGCTGGGGTTGGGATTGACGTCCTGGCTCGTGCTGGGGTTGGTGTCATCTCCCGACTTGTTGTTAACTGCCGGAATCACGACCTTGAACATGACGGTCAAAAGAATACCCACCACGACCGCAAATACGATCCCGCGAATCACCCACTTGCCCCATCCGCCTTTCCGGCGGCGCCCGTTGTTGCCATTATCGGCGTTGCTGGGCGGGGGCGCAAAGGGATCCGTAGGCGGCGGAGTCTGCGGTGCTGCCGGTGCCGGCCGAGGAGCCGGTGGAGGCGGCGGGGGTGTCGGCCGCGCAGATGCGCTGCCTGTCAGATCGGACAAATCGATACCACTGAAGTTGCCATTGAATCGTGCCATAGAAATACCCTCCCATTTCTTGATTTTTGGAATATTGTTAACGGTCCGAGACCGGCGCGGTCTTGAACCATTCGCCTATCTCTGCCCTCATTGTAGCACACATCATCAAAAAAGTCAATAGTAATTATGTATATTTTACCATAAAAACAATCATAAAACTCTAAACCCCAAAAACCACAACCAAAACCCCAGAAACCGACATTCCCCGCAAACAAGGTTAGCTTAAATAATATTCCTCCACCCGGCTCCTTGTGTTATAATTAAACTATGAAATCATATATCGTGGGCAACTGGAAGATGAACTTTTCCGTCGGTGAATCTTCAGTATATCTTCATAAACTCCTTGAACGGATTCGAGCATATCGCGACATTGAAGTAGTCGTCGCGCCGTCTTTCGTCGCTCTCCAGCCCCTCTCGCTCCAGATCGACCGCAAAAAAATCCGCCTCGCCGCCCAGGCTGCCAATCCCCACGATTTTGGCCCCTATACCGGCGCTATTAGCTGCACTCAGCTTCGTGGCATTGTCGATTATTGCCTAGTTGGCCATTCCGAACGCCGCCAGCTCTTCCACGCCAGCGACAAAGACATCCGCGCCACCGTCGCTGCCGCCATCCGCAACCAAATCGCCCCTGTTCTTTTCCTCGGTGAAACCGAAACTGAGCGCACCTTCGGTGAAACCGAAGATGTCCTCCGCGATCAACTCCTCGGCGGTCTTTCCGAAGTCTCGACCGAAGATATCTCGAAAGTTATCCTCGCCTACGAGCCAGTCTGGGCTATCAGCACGACGACTGGTTGCCGCCTCGCTTCTCCGGACGAAGTGGCGGACTCTGTCGATTTCATTCGCCGCACCCTTGCCTCGACCTATGGTCAAGACATTGCCGAAAGCGTCCCGATCCTCTTCGGTGGCGGCGTCACTCCGTCGAACGCCGGCGCTTATCTGACTGTGCCTGGCGTCAATGGTCTCGCGCTCGGCTCCTCTAGCCTGATTGGTGATCAATTCGCCGAAATTATCGAAATTGCTAAAAAGGTCACTTCATAGCTCATGGATAAATCCGTCAACCAGTCTCGTCTCTCGCGTTCCCAGCTTCCGCCCACGGAAGCCGGTAATGCTGCGTTGAGCCTCGACCAGTTGACCGACCTCGATCAAGCCATCAGTCTCAGCCGTGGCGGTCGTGCCGAGACTTCCTCTCGCCCCGCCGCTATCATTCCGCGCTCCGTTCCAAAAAGCGCTCCGAAACCTACCCCAAAACCAACTCCAAAGTCCGCACAACCCCCCGTTTCATCTCAAGAGCCGACCTCTACTTCGTCCCGTCCAGCACCCATTATTATCCCAGCTACTCCCGCCTCATCCACGGACTTTGCCCCCGCCGCAAACGTCGCCCCGGCTACAGACGCAGCCGTAAGCCCTGTTGAAGCCTCCATGAACTCTACTAAAACCCCGTCAGCAAGCTCCGCCGAACCCTCGAAACCGCCCGTCGTCCCCGTCCGCTCCGCGAAAGAAGTCATCAATGCTATGTATGCCGCCGAGAACCCTGCTCGCTTGAGTGATTATTTAGGCACCTCTGCTAAAGAAATCATCAATAACTCTCGCCCCGCCGCTTCCGACCGCGACGCGAAATCCGCCTCCAGCCTCCACCACGCCTCCAGTCAGCGCAAAATGGAAGCCACTCGCCCGTCGGCTTCAGCCATTTTCCGCGCCGCCAAATCCGAAACCACGGTCGTCCGCACCTCCCTCGAGCTCGATCCGAAATCCCCCAAATCCGTCAAAGTCGCTAAGTCGGCGACCAAATCCCCCGCAAAACCCTCTCCAATCGTCATCAACTCTCGCTCCCGTGCCGAGAACTCCCGTTTTGAAGGCTCCCGCGCCAGCCGCGCACAAAACGATGATTTTAACACCAATACCTCTCGTTTTGCCTCCCGACCAACCGCATCGGTTCGCCCGAAAAAGGGTCAAATCAAAATCACTACCCCCTCTCCGACTTCTATCGCTGTCTCCGCAATCGAGCACGCCGCCGGCACCGTCACGGGCGCCGCAGCCGCTAAAACCGCCGCCAAATCTTCCTCGAGCATTAAAGCCACGAAACCTGCTTCAAAATCCACCAAACCCCGCCCGCGCGGCCTCGTCCAAGATATCGCTCGCCCTGCTCACGGTGCCCGAGCCTTCTCTGACTTCTCGACCCCCGATAGCCCTGTCCGCAACGCTCGACCTCTCGCTAACTTCTCGGACGCCGACGACGATGACGTCATCCCAATTTCCCGCACCCCCAGAATCACGAAATCCACCCGCCCCAAAGCAGGGAATGACGCCGTCCAAAACCGTCAAAATCTCCCCGCTGATTCCGTCAAACGCCGCTTCCGCCTCGCGCCGAAGGGTTTTGCCGCCAAAAAGCCCGAGCAGGCTCGCCCCGCCCGTCGCAAATTTATGAGCTTTAGCAATCCTGACTATACCGTCCCCGTTCCGAAGTCCACTCCCGCTATCGAAATCTACGGCATGACCGAACCTACCCCGAAAGAAGTTTCCGAGAAGGATGGTCTGGGCGTTGTCGAAGACTATCGCCCCGCCAATCCCGACAACCCCGCCATGGGTACTTCCGCTTCCAACCACGCCAGTTCTCGCCCCCTCCCCGACGAACCTGTCGCCAAGTCCACCCCTGACAACAACCGCTATGCCCTCGGCGGTCAGTCGCCCTTCTTCCTCAAGTCGGTCAGCGTCGAGAAGCGCCCTCTCTCTGATGCCCCGACCCGTCGCGCTGACACCATTTCCCCAATCTACACCGACCTCGGCGACGAAGTCCCCCGCAAGAACGTCTATGACGGCAAATCCGCCTCCAAATCCGCCAAATCCCAAAAATCCGCCAAAAAGACCAACCCTCGCGACCTCCCACAACGCCCCACCGTCATTATTCCTTCAAATCGCCGCTCTCATACCCCCCTCTTCCTCCTCCTCATTCTCACCGTCATTCTCGGCGCCGCCGTTGGCGCTGCCGTTTATTTCTTCTTTTTCCAATAAACTTTGGCGTCAAACCAGTCATAAAACACCCTGCCCTTACCGTAGTTGTTCTATAACCTTGCTAAAATCCCTTAGTCTCAACTTAACCATTGACATTTTGAACAATCTGTGCTACAATAGAAAGATAAGTACCTTAATATGCTGTTTTCTGACGAAAATTTCTGGCAAAAAATATAGCAAAATAGCCTAATAAGCCAGAATTGTTCGCCATGAGCTAGATCCGAGGTAATCTTTTTGACGCCCAGGATACAAGTCTGCTTCGCGTAAGTTGACTGGTATCCTGCGGCGCCATCGGTGATAAACCCGCAGAGATTATTTTTGAGGAGGATCTTTCCCATGAAAGTCCTGAACGCCAAAATCGACAGCAACCAGCAACTCGCCACCACCATTCTCCGTACTATCGAGCGACTGGTCTGTGATCACAGCTCCGCCGTCAAAGACGGCTGGCGCGCCATCATTGAGATGCAGTGCTACTACGAAGATGACCCCTATTTCCGACTGGACGTCCAGAGCAACCGGGGCGGCGGCAACTACGCCGAAGCCAAGATGGCCATGCTGGACAACTTTGGCGATTTGCCCGCTACCGGCCTGGAAGACCCGAAACACTTCGTCGAGTGCATCAATCAGTTCTTCGATGGGTTTCCCGACGCCAGTACGATCCACGAGATCGTGTGCAGGATTTCCGTGCTGGATTACATCGAGCAGATGCCGAAAGATGTCGCCGAGTTCCTGCGCGAACACGGGTTGACCAGCTACAAGGGCGCCATTCGCGTCCCCTACGAGATTCTGGTCTCCACCGAACAGGGCAGTATCGGCACCGAGACCGGCGAAATTCGTATCGCCTTCAGCGGCGCCGAGGAGTGGCAGGACCTGTTCTTCGCCACCGAAATCCTGGCCGAGCTCCAGCAGGCTTTGAACAAGTTCTGGGAATGCGACCAGATTTGGTTCAACCTCCGCGACCTTCAGGCCGACCCGCGGACAGAAATGTGGCTCAAGCTCCTGGGCGTCCAGGAAGCATAATCCGCATCTTCGGTAATTCACACTCTCAGCATAGAAAACAGCATCCGCTAGAACGCGACCACTAAATCGCACGCCTAGCAACCAAAGCCCCGAGGCACATTCGCTTCGGGGCTTCCCCTTTCCGGAATATTAAAACAGCTCCCTTTAATAAACCTCACAAGCCAAAACTCTACCTTCCAACAAAAAATCCCGAGCAGAACTCCGGGTTTTCATGGTGCGAGTGGAGAGAATCGAACTCTCATCCCAAGTTTGGAAAACTTGTATACTAGCCGCTGTACTACACTCGCGTCCCACCCATTATACCACATCTCAGTATGGTTTAACGAACAAAAGTTAATATTGTTCGTTGATGCTTAGAAGTAGACTTCTTGAGGACTCCCGCGACCAACGGGGAGCGGATAGCGCGAATTGGCTCGATGACGCTTTTTCGGGCTTATTATGGTCACAGGTAGCTCGCTTTGAGGTTATATCTTGGTTGAGCCGGGTCTGGAGCACGGCCCTCCGTAGGAGGGTTCGCTCCAGGGAGGCTCACCAAACCTCAAAGTGAACTGCCTGCGACCCTACAAGCTTAAAATCATCAGCAAGCCTAAGAACACCTTCCGCCCTTCAAATCCTTCACCCGTCCCGTTGCCTTCAGATAATGCTCCAGCGAATCATACTTCCCGCCATTGTATTTCCCGGTCGCAATCTCCGTCGCTGCCTCAACCCCGACGTACCTATAGTGCCAAGTCTCAAACAGTCCCGTCGAGCCATTCTCGTCCACATTCAACGGCTCCGACATCAGCCCACCCGCCCACGCTTCCGGGAACCGGTCGATAAACCCGTATTTATACGAATTCGTCTTTAGCCACTGCCATTCAAGATGATTACCGTAGTCATCCGTGTTTAATACTTCGCCATATTTAAGGTCAATCAAATCGCACGTGAGCCCCGTATGATGATCCGACGCCCCTGTTGCCGCACACAACCTCCCGCAGGTCGTCCCCCGCGCCCGGAAACATGAATACGTCCCCATCTCGTGTCCCGGATTTTCCGCCCGATAGGCTGACAGCATCTCGTTCAAGTGTCTCGCTGCCTCCGGCATCATTAAATTATCCCCGTTGCCCACCGCGTGATATTCCTGAATTCCATACGTCTGCGACACCGAAATCAGCGACCCCTGTCGCCCCGCGATAAACTCCGTCCCCACCGTAAAATTTGGATTAATTAGCATCAAATTCTCAAACTCCGTTGTACAATTTCCGCCCGCCGCCACCGCCGGAACTTCGTCTTCGCTAGGCTCCTCCTCCGTCGGTTTTTCGACCTCGCCTGGCTGCTCAGCCGCGCCCGCCTCCCCTAGCCTTACTATCTCCGGTCGTAAAACTTCAACCTCCCCAGCCGGTCTGAAACAATCCCAAAGCGCAAACCCGCACACCGCAGCCGAAATTAGCGTCATCACTAGCCCCGCCCACGGCGCTACTTTCTGAATGCTCGTAGGCGTGCCTGATAAGCCGCCAGCAGAAACCCTTGAAGAGTTCTCCGCTAATCCTTTCGAAGAACCTTCCGCTGAGCCCGCTCCGCGTATCTTTAACCGTCTGTTTTTCCGAAACTCCCGCACTGTCAATGCTGCCAGAAACACCGTCGCAAACAACCCTAGCCCCAGCCAACCATAATTATAAAACCGCGGCATCTCGACACAATACTGCCCCTGCGAGCCATCATGACAATCCTTCCAAATCGTCAAACCAACGTTGTATAGCACCTCGCCATTGTATGATGCCGTCACTCCCCCGAACGACTCACCTGTCGGCGTATCTCGCCGCACCGCCGTTCGCCCCTTCCACCCCTCAAAACTATATTCTATTTCCTCCGCCTGGAAGTCATTTGGCATTGCCCGCATGATATCACTCCCTGCTCGGAACTCTAACATTTTCACCGGGCTTCCCTCGACTGGCACTCTCGCTATAACATCCCCGGCCTTGACCAGCCGCACTGGCTCATAATTCTCCTCCACCGCCCGATAAACCTTCTCCGCATCCGCGATGTGTTCCGTGCTCTCCGCTGGCGCCCCGACCGTCACCAAGATATACTCCGTCCCCTCAATTTCTGCTGTGCTCGCCAAACACCGCCCCGCCGCGTTCGTAAACCCAGTTTTCCCGCCTTTTATCGCTCCTGTCGGCTGAAAAGTCTTCCGCGCCACCAGCCCGACCGACGGCAGCTCCCGCTCATAACTCTCGAAAATCTCCCGAAACCGCTCATTCTGCAGCGCCACCCTGAGCATCATCGCCACATCCCGCGGTGTCGAATAATTCCTCCCCTCACTGTCGTCCGTCATGGAACTCTCACTCCCCGCCAAGTTCTCCGCCGCTCCACCGCCCGTCGCACTCGTCCCCGCGTCAAACCCCACTGGATTGCTAAAATGCGTATTTTCCAGCCCAATCCGCGCCGCCTCAGCGTTCATCGTTCGCACAAATTCCTCAATCGATCCGCTCGTGCTAATCGCCAGCGCCTGCGCCGCATCCCCCGCCGACGGCAACATCAACGCACACAACAAATCCTCCACCGTCGCAACCTGCCCCGCCCTGAGCCCAATCACCGAAAACTCCTCCAGCCCCGTCAGCATCTCCTCCGTAATCTCAACCTGTTCATCCAGATTCCGATGTTCCAGAACCACCATCGCCGTCATAATCTTTGTCAGCGACGCCACCTCTGTCGGCGTGTCCGCCTCTCGGCTCACGCTCTCCCCCTCCGCATCCAGCACCTCCCGCCTCGCAGAATTATCCCACAAAAACCACGCCCGCGAACTCAAGCCTAAATCGTTCATACCACTATTATACACTAAACCTCGCCTTGCTCGCCCACTCGCCGCGCCGTCAGGCGGAAGTTCCAGCGACTTTCGACCTTTAACGCGCCGCCATCAAAAAAGCAGCCCTAAAGCCGCCAGAAACATGGGGTGGGATACTGGAATCGAACCAGCGACCTTCTGGACCACAATCAGACGCTCTAACCATCTGAGCTAATCCCACCATGTCTCCGCCATTATATCACATCTCCTCCCAGAAGGGAAGCACAAAATCACCCCAGGCTCCTGCCGAAATCACTAGAACATATTTCGTCCCAAAAACCATAACCATTACCTCTGTAAGACCTCAAAATCCTCCGAGAAACGTGTAATAACTATTGACAAAAAGCATAAGGTGTGCTACAATGAAAGTGCGCATGGAAGCTAGGTTCGCCCTAGCGGGCCAGTCGACGTGTAGCTTAATTTTGCAGGAGGTAACCCCATGAGCTTTTTTAATCGTAGAAATCGTCAGTCCCAGTCTGGCGGCCCCGGCAGTCAGTATGATCGTGATCCCGAGCAGACCGGCGTTATCCATCGGCCCGCCGATGAGTCGGCTCCGGAAGAGCCCGAGACTCCCGCCCCGCAGCCCGAACCTCAGTCCGAGCCCACTCAGGGCTCGACCCCCCCCGCCGCCCAGCAGCCCCAGGAGAAGCCTTTGTCGTACACCGGCATCGACTTCGAGGGCTATGGCACCATCGTGCTCTATGAGCTCCGGGAGGGCGAGCAGCCGAAGCGGATCGAGGAAATCATCGACATCTGGAAGTCCCTCCCCGAGGGGAGCCAGTTCGACGTGATGTCTCTCCCTGCCGAGGTGTATTGCTTTGAGAAGGACGGCAAAAAGATGCGGACCGACATCGTCCCCGACGAGGCACTGTGCAGCACGATCATCGCCTCTCAGGCCGAGAAGATCAAGAAGCACCTGGCTGAGTTGACCGGCGAAAAGCCCGCCGATCCCGCCGCTGCCGAGTTGACTGCGACCATCAAAGCGCTCACCAAGGAGCAGCTGTTTGCTGCCTTTAGCGCTCTGGATGCCAAAGAACTCCAGAAACTGCTGGATACCGCCCACGCTGCCAACAAGCAATTGCGCAAGCAGAGCGAATCCCAGCAGAGCGGTCAGCAGTCTGGCTCCGGCGAGCAGCCCAAGACTGGTGGCACCAAGCCCCAGCCGCAGACGCCGCCCGCTCCGGCTCCCCGGTCTCAGCCGACCGCCCGTGGCAGATCTGGCGCCAGCATGGCTTCGTGGTAAGTCCATGTTAACGGCTATCAGCTTCAGCCCACCCTCTTTCCGACCCATCCCGACCCTCCGCGACCCCTGTGGTCGCAATACTAAGAGCCGCGACGCTCCCCATATCCCAAAAGAAAGGGGACGAGGCTCAACCTCCGCACAAAGCCGTCCCTTTCTCTGGGGCGGCTTTTCCTTGTCGCTAAATAACCATACCTTTTTGTCAACCATAAAACCACCATAACCACAACCGCTAACAGGGAATGGAAACAAAAATTTCACCCCAGTTTCTAAAATACTTATGTTAAAACCATTGCGATTATGTTAAAACCCTGACTTTTCTATTGACATTTTTAAGTATGTGTGCTACAATGGAATTAGTCTGGGATAACTGTGGGAGCAGTTCCGCCCAGAGGTCCATTTACAGTCGAATCATCTCAGATACAATGAATTTGTATCTGTCAAGTCAAAACGCTTTTACTTTACGTTTGACGCTAATCCGAACTCTAGTCGACTCGATGCAGTAATCGGTCGATCAGATTGTCATCTAGAACGCCATCGATGCAGTAATCGTGGCAGGAAGGATAACTTTGGGTCTGTTGTCAGTGTTTTTGGCTCAAGCCATTAACCCCCATTAGCGTTTGCTTGTTGATGTCCTGCCAGCGTTTGCTGGCTCCCTTTTGACCAGGAAGCGGATTTTGTGTCTGCTGACCTGTTTTCATATAGTCCGGCTCGGAAGCCGATGACCCTAGTGCTAATACCCCTAGCAGTCAACCCGGCTTTGGAAGCCGACCAGTCCCATTATGCCAAAAGCAGACGGGGCTGGTTACCCCTCTGCGCAACAAAACCTTAAAAGGAGGAGACTCTATGAAAAACATGTTTGTGTCGTTGCTCCTGTTGACGGTCTTTGCCGTCTGTGGGGCATACGTCCTGATCTCCGTCTCTGGCGGAATCGGAAAGCTGTTCAAAAAGCAGCCTATCAATCCTAAGAAAGCAATCGCGACTTTCGCCGTCCTGGTTTTGGCCGTTGCTACGGCTATTCCGGGCATTCTGTTGTTCCCGACCGCCAATGATGGCGAACGTATCACCAGTTTCGAGGGCAGCTACGGCCTGACCGAGGACACGCCGGACATTCAAATGAACGGCAGTCGTACCCGGTCCGATCTGGACGCTTTCCTCAAAGAGGGCTTCGGCGATAGCTACAGCGAAATCTGGAACGGCACCTCTGCTGAGAACTTCATGTTCTCGCATGACCAAGAGAAGATCAAGACCAACGAAGCCTATCTCCAGACGCTCTTGAACGACAAGAAACTCACGGGCTTCCGCAACGCGGTCGACTATCCCAGCGCTGTCCTGACCCCGGAAGTGGTCAAGAACGTCGTCGCCGGAAAGCTGACCGCCGAGGAGCTGGAGGATGTCTACAACCAGCACCGCTGGCTCGACATCTATAGGCTCATCCTGACCAATCCCGCTTACTGCGAGATGGTCTTGCAGGGGCTCGAGGAATACCCCGAGTTTGTCGAACAAAACGCATCCTGGCACCCCGAATTCCGGCAGCTGTTGGACTGGGCGAAAGCCTCCGAAGACGGCGTCTATAGCCTGTGGGTCGAGGAAGACAACGGTAGTGGACACTGGAGCGATGATTATCGCTATGGTGCTGCCCGGGTGTGTGCGGTCTACGAGAACGCAATCATCCGCGGTATCGCCATGGATCAGATGACCCTCGCTAACTGGGAGCTTCCCAGCATGAGCCCCGAGGTTAATACCCGCTGGACCGTGAAGCTGGTCGAGAAAGACGACCAGGAGAACAAGCCCTCCGCTATTTGGTCGTTCCCGAACACCAAGTCTGGGAACGACGCTTATAACGATGGCTTTAACGTCGCCGATCTTCGGCTCGTGAAATATGAGCCGAAGAAGACCGTTCCGGTCAACAACAAGCCGACCGACCCTGGCACAACACCTCCTCCGGGAGAGAATCCCCCTCCCGCGGTCGTGACCCCGAGCCATAAGGTCTACACCTATTACCGGGAGTACGGCACTAACACGGATATCGCTCAGAGCACATCTCAGACCATTACCGAGGGCAAAAGCTGGAAGACCTCCGCGAAGGAGAACATCACCGGCTACACCTACTACAACAACAGCACTGGCAGCACCGACAAAACCGTCAGTGGTACCATGGGCAAGAGCGACGTCACCGTCGTCTTCTACTACAAGCCCACAAGCACAAAGACGGTTAACGTCAATCTGACGGTCAGGCATGTCGATGCCAACACTGGTAAAGCCCTGCCCTACAGTGAGCAGGTCATCTCTGTCCCGAAGGGCAGCCAGCAGACCGCGAGGTCGAGCAGCTTTGTTGACTACACCTTCGCCGGTTATTACACCGTGGATGGTGGCAGCAAGACCAACGGCTCCAGCGTCACGCTCACCATGAGCAGTGACAAGACCGTGACCTTCTATTATGTCCGCGAGTGGAAACTGACTACGCGGTTTGTTGAGGAGGGCACTGGTGCCGAGCTGGACAACCCCGCATACGATTACTATCCTGCGGGCGAACAGTTCACCGCTACCGCCCGTGACATCACTGGCTACACGCTGGTTCGCAACAGCGAAACCGGCAGCAGCCAAAAAATCGTCAAAGGCCCCATGCCGAGCAGTGAGAAGACGGTCACCTTCTACTACAAGAAGGTTGTCCAGACTCACACCGTCACCGCCTACTATCGAGCGATCGATAGCAATCACAACCTGACGGATCCGGTTCGCCAGACCGTAGAAGTTGGTAAGCCCTACTCGACTCAGCAGTTGAGTTTCGACGGCTATAAGTTTGTTGACGTCAAAGGGGATCCCGCCTCCTCGGACAAGATGCCGGATCGTGATGTGACGGTGACTTATCTATATGAACTCGTCCACCAGGACGGGAACAATAATAAGGACCCCAACTCCGATCCCACCAAGAATGACACCGGTAATGGCACCGAAGGTAAGGGCCCTGACGACACCAATAAGCTTGAAACATGGCAACCCGAAGACCCGGATACAGGTGAACGGGTGCCTGAGCAGTCCGAGAAGGGCGAGCAGACGAGCAACCAGAACACCAATAAGAATCCGGCTGCCGGCAGCGATGAGCGCCAGGAGGTCAGCAATGACCCCGTGAGCGCCACCGATGAGAATAAGGAGGGTAATTCCTCCGGCACCGGTGGTCAGGACCATCAGGTGGTCGGCCCCGGCAACACCCAAAACGGGACCCCGCCCGACAAGACTACTCCTGACAAGGTCACCAATGACACCTGGACCTCCACCACAACTGGCAACTCTGTCACCTATGGTGGGGACTCCGGAAACTCTGGTAGTTCGGGTAGCTCCGGCTCCAACGGCAGTTCCGGCAGCTCTGGTTCCTCCGGCAGCACCGGATCGACCGGTTCGACCGGCGACACCGGTAATTCCGGGAGTTCCGGCGGCAGCGGCAACAACACCGTCACCATCGGACCTCCGGCCTGATGAGGCGCTAACAGCTAAAGCATTTTGACTCCCTAATCGCGACATAAGTCGCATCGCTCTTTATCTCCCGGGGCTCATCACGAGCCCCGGGGATCTAATGAAACCACAACCCAGCGATAGACAATCGCGAGAATAGGCAATTGTGTTTGAGACGATTCGATTGTAGGACTGATGGAGTTTAACAAATTGGACCAGCAAAATATCAACTTTAATTAACTAGTTTAATAATTAATCTTTTTGAGAGGAGATTATTATGAATAAAGCAGTTAAAAGCACCCTCGCGGTCGTGGCTGGCGCAGCCGCTGTCGCGGGTGCCATCGCTGTCCCTTCCCTAGTCTCAGCCTGGGGCGACAACAGCGAGAATGGTGCTCGCCCAAGCT
>CANAUU010000002.1 GCA_947364965.1 uncultured Candidatus Saccharibacteria bacterium
TCGGTAAACTCCTCCAAAAACATTCCACCCACCCCTCTCAAAAGTGCCCTAGCCAATCACCCCAAAAATCCGCCGCCCAAACCTCCCAAAAACACCCCAACCAGCCTTCTCTAGAGTCCCGCACTACGGACGTTCCCAAACACCTCTGGATTTATGATTCCTTCGCCGGTCTCCCCGAGAAAACCCGGGAAGACGCCTCCGGCGCTGGCGCCAATTTCCAAGCTGGCGAACTCTTCGTCACCAAGCGCGAGGTCATTGACAAACTCCGCAAAAATGGCCTAAAAACCGCCAGCCACGCTACAGCCCAAGCCAACTGTATCTCGCCTCAAACCAGCCACCCCCAGTCCCCCGCCAGCCATCCACTATCCCAAAACGGTCATCCACAGCCACCTAGCCCCTCCCGGATCCAGCCTACCGTCATCGTCAAAAAAGCCTGGTTTGACGACCTCACCCCCGAAGACCTTCCCGAGAAAATTTCCTTCGCCTTTTGCGACGGCGACCTCTACGGCTCCATCAAAACCAGCTTAAAACTCGTCGCGCCAAAACTAGAGAAACAGGGAATTATCATCGTCCACGACTACAACAATCCCGAACTCCCTGGCTCTTCAAAAGCCGTTGACGAGTTCCTCCGCGCGCACTCCGCCTTCAAACTCCAAGTCCGCTACTCCCTCGCCATTATCATAAAATAACCATAAAAGCAATACTATAAATCAGCCGTAATAGATGAAGTGCTATTGTTTTGTGTGCCATTTTATGATAAAATAAACACAGATATGATCCGAGTTTTTATTGACGAATCTGGCAATCTCGGTCGCGGAGGTAAATACTTTGTTCTTGCGGCGGCTGTTTTTGACACTCCCCAAGGCGCAAAGCGAGCCGCTAGGCTTATTCGGAAAGAACAAATCCGCCTCGCCAAGACTTAATCTCTCCCGGTCATTGAAGAGATTAAGTCTTGTCACTTATCAGTCCCAGAACGACAGCGCATCCTGGAAAAACTCACCTCCAAAGCTGATATAGACGTGTTCTACCTAGTAGTAGATAAAACGAAGGTCGACCTTCTTCGCATGGGGAAGCCAAAGAACCTTGTCTATAACTATTTCGCCAAGCTTTTGACTGATCAGATTTTTAGTAAGTATAATGACGATTTCTTAGTGACTTTTGATCAACGCTCTACTGCTGTAAAATCCATGAATTCACTAGTTGATTACATTACGATTAACGCTTACACATCGCATCAACACGTCTCTCGCAATATCCAAGTCGAACAAAAAGATTCAAAAACTTATAACAATCTGCAGACTGCCGATATATTGGCTGGGACTGTTGCGCAGGCCTATTGCCGCAAGAGTCACCATTTTCTCAACATTCTTAAAGAGCGCGTCGTAAAATCCGATGAGTTCCCTCGGTCGACTTTTGACGGTAGCTTGATTTCGAAACCTTGATTTGTGGCACAATTAGTGCTACAATATAAAAGAGGCGTTAGCCGTATGGTGAGCTTTAGCTAGTAAGTGTCGTTTTTCCGGCACCGATCCATACGCAGTCTTGAGCACTCTTCGGGGTGCTCTTTATGTAGGGCAAGCATTATATTATAGAACGACAATTGCATAGCCGAATGTAGAGCTTGAAGTCACTAGCACTCCGCATGAAAGTGTGCTAAAATATACCATAGACAGTAGAAGACTTGCCGTCTACAATAAAGGATTACAACCAAATCATGGCAAAACGAGATTATTATGAAATATTAGGCGTGTCGAAGAGCGCCTCCGACGATGAAATTAAAAAGGCCTACCGCAAATTAGCGGTCAAATATCATCCCGACAAAAACCCCGGCAACAAAGAAGCCGAGGAGAAATTCAAGGAGATTTCCGAGGCCCACGAAGTCCTCTCGGACAAGCAGAAGCGTGCCCGCTACGATCAATTCGGTCACGCCGGGGTCGGCGGAGCCGCTGGCGCCGCTGGTGGCAACCCCTTCCAGAACGGTAATTTCAACTTCAATGGTCAGAACTTCAACTTCGATTTTGGCGGTGGCGGCGGTCTTGACGACATTTTAGGTTCAATTTTCGGCTTCGGTGGCGGTCCTCGCCGGCCCGCTCGCGGCGCTGATTATCGCGTGACGGTCACCCTGACTTTCGAAGAAGCCGTTTTCGGCACCACCAAAGTCGTCCCCTCCGACGGCAAAGATCTCAAGGTTAAAATCCCCGCCGGCATCGACGACGGTATGTCTATCCGCCTGAGTGGCAAGGGCGGCGCTGCTCCGAAAGGTGGCACCAAGGGCGACCTCTACGTCTTCGTCCGCGTCAAGCCACACAAGCACCTCACCCGCGAAGGCAGCATCATTCTTTCCGAAAAAACTATTTCCATGGTCGACGCCGCACTCGGCACCGAGGTTGACGTCGAAACCGTCGACGGCAACGTCCGCATGCGCGTCCCCGCCGGCACCCAGTCAGGCACTCCGTTCAAACTTTCCGGTCATGGCGTCCCGCTCATGCGCTCCGATGGCGACCGCGGCCCCCACATCGTCACCATCATCGTCGAAACCCCAAAGAACCTCAGCAAACGCCAGAAAGAAATCCTCGAAGAGTTCCGCGACCCCAAGAATAAAAAACGCGGCTTCTGGGGCTAACCACCAGAAACCGCAAACCACGCAATTCGCCACGCCCCTAATCCCCAAACCCCAAATCCCGCGCAATCCATAACTTACAATAAGTCATCAAAACCGCACAACTCCAAGCCCCAAAACCGCAAACAAACTGCACAAGCTGCTACACCTCTAATCATCAAAATCGCAAAATCCGCCAAAATCATCCACACGTCCAATCTCATTCTTGACAAAACGCTTAAGGTGTGCTACAATAGAAGTATATGATTACGCAAAAACCAGTCCAGCAACCAAAAACCGAGCCTAAAGATCTGCCCGTTATTGGTAATAGTGTTCGTATCAAAGTTGCTGGCATTGCGCATATTCCTGCCAAAGTCGACACAGGCGCGACCATTTCCTCGATTTGGGCGAGCGACATCCGGCTCGCTCCCGATAACCGTCTTGAGTTTTCTCTTTTTGCGCCCGGCAGCCCTCTTTATACCGGTGAGCGCATTACGGTCGACGATTTCAAAGTTCGCAACGTCCGAAACTCCACTGGCCACGAAACCATCCGCTATCTTGTGTTTCTGCCAACCGTTATCAAGGGCAAAAAAATTCGCATCAGCTACACTCTTTCCGACCGTAGCCGTAACGACTTCCCAGTGCTTATCGGTCGCCGCGCCTTGAACAATAAGTTCCTCGTCGATGTTTCGAAGCTCGGCGTCCCGTATCCACCTCATCCGATTAACGATGAGCTCAACCGTGAGCTAAAAGCCGACCCGCAAAAATTTCATCAAAAATACATGGAGAAGAAATAATATGCCAATCAACCCGACCCATAGCACTAGCTCAACTCATTCCACTAGCTCAACCCATTCCACTAGCCCAGCCCGCCCTGCCAACTCCACGAACATCATCTCGCAAAGCTTGAACCTTGCGAATGCTGACCATGTCCAAAAACTCCTCTACACCACCCATAATGATCTCTCGCTCGATTCGTTTATCCAGGCTGGTTGGGTAGTTCGCTTCTACGATGAGCCTATCGTGCCTTGTTCGGCTGATTTGGTCTATTTCCGTGACCCCTTCAATGACCCGGAGTATCAACCTGACCCCTTTCACATCGACCAGCTCATTTCTCAACACCAAGACGCCCAGATCGTCGACCATATCTCTAGCTTCCAAGACATTCTAGAGCTTGAAGATAAGTATCTCCAAGCGACAACATACCAGGAGTTATACCCTGCAACTTGGCTACCTAGCCAACGCAAATTTGTTCCAGGCAGCCATCTTGCGAAGCCTCGCATTTCCCAACGGGCCAAAAACATTCTCTTCGATCTCGAAGATCGCACTCTCGACGACAGTTGGATTATCCAGGAGCTTCTCGATATTCAAGAGGAGTTGCGAGTTTACGTCGTTTGTGGCGATATTTTGGATCAAGCCAGCATCAAAAGCAGCAAGTCCAGCGGCAAAGTCAAAATCATTGGCGACCGTCCACTCACCCCTGAAGAAATCATCTTCATTCACCAGGTCATGGAAAAGTGCCCGCTTGATTTTGTCGGTTTCGACATTGCTGTCCTCCCCGACCATCAGTATAAGGTCATCGAAGCTAATCGCTCTCCTCAATTCCTCCGTTATAGCGAACGCACTGGCCTGAATTTAGCCGCCATCATCAATAAACATTATCAGCCATAACCCCATGACAACCGCACATAGCACCCCAACTTCACAACCAGCCCGCCCGGTTTTTTGGACCAGCGGCTGGGATTCTACCTACATGGTTATTCAGCTTCTGCGCGCCGGCGACACGGTTCAGCCTATCTATATCTATAACCCTAAGCGCAAAAGTCGCCATCACGAGCTCGCTGCTCTAGATTGTCTTTCTGCTATTATCCCTGCCCGCATCAAAACCGGCCAGCTCCTCCCTTATCGCGTTGTCAATTTGAAAGACATCGAAATCGACCCAGGCATCGCTCGAGCTTTCGACGAAATCCTCGAGACGATACCGACCGGGCAGCGTCCGCTAGGCTATCAATATCGCTATCTTGCCAGCTTCTTGAAGCAGTATCATGATGAAGTTCCGGTCGTTACCCTTGGGCTCGAAAAAGCGCTTTCTCCAGAAACCTGCGCCTGCTCCGCTGTCATTCGTCAGTTCGGCGCCCTAACCCCCGATATGCGCATTGACACCCAGCGCAGCACTCCCGCCCTCATCACCCTTCTAGGCAACTTCGAGTTCCCGATTATGAACGTCACTGAACCAGAAATGCGCCAAAACGTCAAGGACTGGGGATATGAAGATATTATGCGCGAGATCTGGTTTTGCCATCGCCCCGTCAAGGGTAAGCCATGTGGATTCTGTAATCCATGTTCCAGCAAAATCGCTGGCGGTATGGATTTTCTGCTCCCAGCGGAGGCCATTGAGCGCTATCAAACCTTCTCCCGCATCCAACAAAAGTTTGGCCCTCGCATCAAGAAATTTTGTGATACCGTTTACCACTTCTTCCACCGCTAACCAGCAACCCATACGCGTTAAACATTGAACTAGCGAGGATAGTGAGCAGAGAAAGAATTTATTCTTTCTCTCGAACGACGCAGTTAGCGATGCTAGCGATTTTAAGCGCTAGCATTGACAAATTTCCTCATCTGCGCTACAATAGAATTATGAAACTTGCGATTTTATCAAACGGCAATGCCAATTATTCCACCAAACGCCTCGTTGAAGAAGCCGAGAAGCGCGGTCATAAAGTCCGCGTTGTAAAATACAAAAACTGCTACCTCTCTCTCGACGAGAAACACCCGAACGTCTATTATCACGGTAAAAGTCTCAGCGGTTTCGACGCCATTTTGCCCCGTATTTCCAACAATATGACTCGCTACGGTTGCGCTGTCGTCCGCCAGTTCGAGATGCAAGGTGCTTGGACCGCCTCGAGCTCCATCGCCATCACCCGCGCTCGCGATAAACTGCGTTCCCAGCAGATTTTAACCAAAGCTGGTATCGACACCCCGAAGACCCTCGTTTCGCGAAACACCGCCGATATCGACGACCTCCTCGAGCAAATCGGCCTCCCGGTCATCATTAAGCTCGCTTCTGGCACCCACGGCAACGGCGTCGTTCTCGCCGAGACGAAAAAAGCTGCCAAATCCGCTCTCCAGGCCTTCTACCTCTATAACGAAGATGGGACCAACATCCTCCTCCAAGAATACGTCAAGGAATCCGCTGGCACCGACATCCGCGCCTTTGTGGTTGGCTCGCGTGTCGTCGCTAGTATGAAACGCCAGTCCCTTGATGATGATTTCCGCAGCAACCTCCACAAAGGCGGCGAGGGAACCAGCATCAAACTCACCGCCGAAGAAAGCCGCATCGCCGTCAAAGCCGCCAAGGCTATGGGCCTTCACATCGCCGGCGTCGACCTTATGCGTTCCGCTCGCGGTCCGCTCGTCCTTGAGGTGAATGCCTCCCCTGGCTTCGGTATCGAGAAGGTCACTGGCCGCAACGTCGCCGAGAAAATCATCGATTATATCGATCAGAACGCCACTCGCCGCAACTCTAAAGACCGCGTCGGCGCCTAAAGCCCCAGAAACACCCACCTTTCCCGGCATCCCGTTTCAGACACTATTATTACAAACCCCAGAAACCACACCGATCAGCGACAATCCCGCCACACCAAGCGGGATTTGCCATCCCTTGAAGTTGTCGCCAGCCCGCCATAAATCCTCCAAAAAGCAAGAAATCGCCCTATTTTCTACCATTTTCACCCAAAATCCCATTATTTTTCCACAATTTTCTCACAAAGTGCTTGACATTTTTTTTTTTATTGCGTAAAATTGGTAGTAGATACCAATTAATTTGAGGAGAATATCAAATGAAGAAAAGTCAAATCCTAGCCGCTTTGGCGTTAGCATTTGCCTTAGGCGTCGTTGCTCCTGTTGCCGGCACCTATGCCGAGGAAGGCATCATGCCTCTCGTCGACACCGGTACTACCACCAACGCCGCAACCACCGACAATCTTAAGTCCGCTGTGAACTATGTCACCAGCGATGCTACTTACCAAGCTTTCGCTGCCTTGGCTGAAGCTAAAGCCGCTGCCACCGCTGCCGGCGTCAAAGATGTTGCTACTGCTAACACCGCTTTGACTACTGCTTTGGCTGACTTTGACAACGCTACCATCACTGGTGGTACGACTGTCACTGCTTTGACTGCAAACACCAGCAATCTCAAGAGCGCTGTTGGTGCTAACTACGACAAATATGTCGAGCTCGTCAGCGCCATGGATGCCGATGCTGCTAAGATCGGTTCTCAAGCTGCTATTGACGGCGTCGCTGTTGCTATGCAGGCTCTCGGCTACACCTTCAATCCTGCAAAAAACGACAAAGGTGAATACACGGAAGCCTTTGATGATGTTAAGACTGCCGCTGAAGGCGTGATTGACGGTGATGATAAGACCAAGGATTACAGCGTCTACGAAGCTGCTGTCAAGGCCGTTAGCGATGCCGAAGTCACTGCTAAGGCTTTTGGCAACTACCAGAAAGCTCTCCAGAACAGCAAACTTGGTTTGACCAAAGCTCAGGCTAAGACTGTTAACGAAGCTAACACCATCGCTGCTTTGAACGGTGTCACTCCTGCTGATGCTGCTAACTGGAACGCGGTCATCACCAAAATCGATGCTATCAACACCGCTATCAAGAACGCCAGCACCCAGACCGATGCTGCTCGCTACGATTTGCTTGCTAACGCTACCACTGGTCTCTTGAAGCTCATGCAGACTGCTACCGACAACGATGATCTGACTTACGAACAGCTCATCAGCGCGGCTCCTACCGACCCAGAGCAACCAGACAACAAACCAGAAGACAACGATAACAATGGCGACAAGGATGACTCCAAAGATCCATCCGCTCCAGGCACTGGTATCGTCGGTTCTTCCGAAGGTAATGCTGCTACCACCGTCTCCATGGTTGCTGGTCTTGCTACCGCTTTGACCGCCCTTGGTGCTGGTGTCGTTGCTTACCGCAGCGCTCGCCGCTCTAGCGAGAAATAAGTTATACATCCAAACAAAGGGAACTAACTATAACTTCACTAAAGAACAACAATTAGTCCCCAGAGGTTAATATAACTTAAACCACAGGAAGCCCCAGAACCTAAAACATTCTGGGGCTTCCCTCCACACTAAAGTTCCAACCAGCTTTAGCCTCCAAACCCCCAACCCAAGCTACACTTAAATTAACGGTTGTGATTAAGAGCCTTATCTCTTCATCTGATACCTCAATTTAACTTATATATCTACCGTAGTTTGGATGGGGGTTTGGAGGAGATGCTTTACAGCGCTCCTCAATTTTTCCTCTCGAAATCGTTGTAAAAAATACACGCAAAATGCTTGACACAACTTTATTCTCCTGTATAATTGACCTTAGATATAAGTTAAATTGAGAGGAGAATCTCAAAGATGAAGAAAGCTCAAATTTTGAGTGCTATCGCTTTAGCATTTGCCTTGGGTGTTGTTGCCCCTGTTGCTGGCGCCAATGCTGTTGACCCACGCACCGCGACCGTGACTGGTCCAGAAGATAAGAAGGATACTGCTACTGTCGCTGAGGTTAACAATGTTATTAAGTCTATCAAGGCTCAGCCAGAATACCAGGCTTATGCTGCTTTGCAGGATGCTAACGCTGACAATGCTGCTTACACTAGCGAAGCTGACCAGCAGGCCGCTATTGCTGCTGCCTACAAGACCTACACTGGCAACGACTATGACGGCACCGACACTTACGCTGCCACTCTCGCTGCCGCTAAGGGCGTAGAGAACTATAGCAAATGGGCTGCTCTCGTTAACGCTATGGAAGCCGCCGACAATGGCGCCACCTCCGACAAGCAGAAGGCTGAAGCCATTATTACTGCCGGTGAAGCTCTCGGCTACAAATTCGCCGATCTCGATGTGGACAACTGGGCTCAGAACCTCACTGATGTAAAAGCCGACATCAATAAAGACGCTAACTACACCAAGGCTAAAACCTTCATTGATGCTGTTTCTGGTGCCGAAGAAGCTCTCAACGCTTCTAACACTAGCATCGCTAACTTGAAGAGCGCTTTGGCTGCTGTCAAGGTTGACGCTCGCGACATCGACGCTGCTGCTGCCAATGCCGCCCCAATCACCGAGCTCAAGAAACTCGCCGCCGCTCAACTTGCTCTTCCGCGTGGTGCTGCTTATGTCACTTTGATCACCGACGTCAATAACGCCGCCGCTGACGCTGACGATTTGGAGGCCAACTACACCCTTATCGAGAACTTGAAGACCGCCTACAAGACTGCTTCTGGCTCCGATCTCGTTGTTGTCGATACTCCAACTGATCCTGAAACCCCAGGTGAAGATGGCGACAAGGATGACTCCAAAGATCCATCCGCTCCAGGCACTGGTATCGTCGGTTCTTCCGAAGGTAATGCTGCTACCACCGTCTCCATGGTTGCTGGTCTTGCTACCGCTTTGACCGCCCTTGGTGCTGGTGTCGTTGCTTACCGCAGCGCTCGCCGCTCTAGCGAGAAATAATCTCCCAAGAGACAAAGTAATCACCTAGCTGATTAGCAAAACAGCCTCCGGCTCACCCCGGAGGTTTTTGCTGAAATATAGTCTAGCACTTTTAGTCAGTGAGTGCTAAACATATGGTATAATACCAGTATAATGAAAGTCCAGATTAAGAAAATTATAATTAAGAGATTCCGTTCGTTTGGCCAAGTAGAGATAGATGCAGCGCGACTTAATATTTATTCCGGGAAGAATAATGCCGGTAAATCAAATATTTTACGCGCGCTTAACCTTTTCTTTAATTCGCAGAGTAACTACGGTATTCCATATAACCATCAAGCCGATTACAATAAAGCATTCCGAGGTGCTGCTGGTGGCAAACGAGAAGTCCAAATTGAAGTTGTATTTGCTGGTACCGGTGATGGGGCGCTGAAAGACGACTTCTCTATTTGTCGTTTTTTCTCAGAAGGATCGACTATTCCGGAAACACGATACAAATCCACAAACGACAAAGTTGAGGCGGAGATAGAACGTCGTAACGGCAATATCACGCGCCAGTTCACTGCCTTTCTAAATAAAATCGAATATTTATATATCCCGGCCGTGCGTGATAAGACTTTTGTACGCTCCCTATTGCTTCGGTTTGAACAGGTTATTAAGTCCGCGGCTAAAGGCGAGGAGTTTAGTGATACGATAAATGAGTTATCTAGAATTCTCGGTGAAACGTCCAAAGGTATTAGTGAGAGTTTCAGAAAATACATGCAAATGCCCGCAACAGCATCACTCTCCTCCGATATCACGGATGTTTTGGGCGCAATCGAAATCGATGTTGATTCTGGGATTCAAGTGCAAGACAAAAAGATGAGCGACGGTGCTCGGCGTGTTAGAAATATCCCCATTAGTTTATTCTCGTCCGGCGACGGTATTGTGATGGCGTATCTGGTGTATTTTCTAGCATTTTTGACAAAGAATGACAAAAAGAACTTCATATGGGGTTTTGAAGAGCCAGAAAATTCACTAGAGTATTCCAAGGTTGAAGAGCTAGCTAGCCAGTTCTACGAAGAGTTTTCCAGACAAGCTCAAATTTTTATTACGACTCATTCACCAGCATTTATCAATTTACGTAAATATAGCGATGTATTATTATACAGAGTGTATATTGAACCTCAGTCGCCAAGTGATCGAGAGCGGGGGTTGCCTAACAAGCAATTGTCTCGCGTAGAAAAGCTCGACGCAATCTTGAGACAACTGTCATTTTTGGCCCCAGATGACCCGCGGTATGATGTGCTGGACTACGAGCTACACTTAGCCGAGCAATCAACCGAGCTTGAGAATCTTGCTCGTTCTATTAGAGAGGAGAGAGGAAAGCTTATCCAGGAGCGAAAAAAATTCGAGGAACAAAATAGTCATGTGCTAAAAAATTTCCCCGAAAAAATCTTTATTTGTGAAGACGAGTTAGGTGTAGAAGTATGGCGGCATTTGCTCGCAGAGGTAGGAGTAACCGATGTAGAGATTATGACATCAGGAGGCTGTAGCAGCGAACAGATCGAAAATTGGACGCGCATACAAAGCGTACGAAAACCAGGCTATCACCCAAAGGTTTTTCGCGAGATCGACCGCGATGGCATGCTAGCCGCCCAGATAGAAGTTGTTCGTAATACATTCGCAAGCAAGTATGACAAATATTTCAAATATTCCATTGAACCATTGCCGGTTAATGAGATAGAAAATTTTGCTATTTTGAATGATTATCAAGCATATCTCCCAGAAAAGTATGACGAAATCCCCTCAGCTCAGCTGCTTAATATCGATAGGCATTTTACAAGAACCTCATCCACAAAAATTGCCCAAATGCTTAAGTTTACCAATAATAAAGAAGAATTTCCATCCAGTACAACTGAAGCTAATAGCAAAGTGGAAGAGATGCGTAATTGTGCCATGAGCGAGTATCGTAAAAATATGCCCGGCAAAGAACTGGCGAAACTTATTCCTAATTTTAAACCTGACAAATTTCTAAAGAATTTAGGGCTGCGTGACTTCCCAGAGGAATTAAAGAGTTATCTAGAAAATATCAAATCCTTCTTCAGTAAGGAAGGGTAAAATCCATCACCCTCTTGACAAAACCCTCAATCCGTGCTACAATGAAACCATCCAGGCAAGAAATTGTCGAGGATAGTTTTTGGTTCGGGACTCACAAGCCTGCAAAAACAGCACAAACCTCACATTCTCTTTCTCTGTGGGCATCGTTAGGGAACATCGCGCGGTCCAGCGGTTAAACCCCGCCAGTAAACATAAACTCCACGAAACAAACTTCACAAACAAAACAAGTCTCCCAAAGAAGCAAACTAACTCACATTTCTCATGAGAAAACGCAAACAGAAGCCAATTCGCATTCCGAAGGCGCCCATTCCAATCGCTGGCGCTCAGTCGAACCTCAGTGGATCAAAAGATCCCCAGGCTCGGCGTCTTGGCATGTCTGCCCTCAAAAACACCATCCTCTCCAGCCCAAACCTTGATGCCGCTTCATCAAAATCTCGCCGCCGCGCTTCATATCCCGACTTCAACGTCAACTCCATCCAGTCCTATCCCGAACTTCTCGCTGCCCTCGACGCCGAAGCCGTCCTAATCACTCTTGGCGCCATCATCATCGCGCCCGACAATCTCCTAATCAATCATGATGTTGCTATTAACTTCAATGGCTACAACATCATTTCCGAAGAAACCAACCCGGGCGCCCGCGTTCTTGACATTCGTAGTGGCGAAGTCACCCTGACCGGTAAGGGAAAAATCTTTGCCATGGGCGCCCGCAGTGTTGCCATCCGCGTTTTTGGTGCCATTAGCATTGGTATGCCGGCCTATACCACTCTCACCATCGACGACGGTATTAGCCTCTTCGCCCCTGATTCTTACGGTATTCTCATCTCGCCTAATCTCGGTGTTGCCTACGGTCTTTCTATTAATCTCTCCGGTGAAATTATCGCCCGCGACGGCATCGGTCTTTCCAGCCACATCCGTGGTCGCGAAACCAATCTTCCGACCATCAATATTCGTAGTGGCGCTCGTATCACGGCCGACGAAACCTGTGGTTCTGCCCTCGAAGCTGCCGGCTATGCTATTTGGAATATCGGCGCCGCGAAACTCACTGGCGCGACCGGCGCTCTCCTGAAATCCGGCCAGATCAACTTCTCTCACACTGAAATTATTGCGACCGGCGCTGCCTTCATTCAGGCCGCACTGCCCGAAAGCCTCGACGCCCCTGAAGCACTCCTTGAGGATCCAACTCCGCAAAACTCCGCAATCCGCATTGCCTCCGCCGCCAAACATGACCTCAACATTACCGTTGAAGGGGGCAGCTACCTCGGCGAAAAATCATTTGCCGTTGCCGGCGACCCCTCCTCACTCGAAAGTTTCGTAATTAAGGGCGGTGATTTCTCCGGTGCGCTTGACGTCCTTCATCATGCCATCGAGACCGAACTTGACATCGAAGAGGGAAGCTTCAGTCTGCATCCCGCCCTCCACCTTAAAGCTCTGAAGCCTGAAATCATCCTCCTCCCCGAGCCAGAACCCGAGCCATACCCGAAAGAAATCATCGAGGCTTTGAAACCTGTCCCGAAACCTGACCCCGCACCAACCCCCGAAAAGCCCACTCAAAAACTCCCCATGCCTCCTTCCTACGACAAGGCAGAGTGTGCCGAAAAAATCACCATGGCAAACGCTCTTTCCGAAGCTATCACCGAAATGAAAAACCTCAAATCCAGTGATTATGAGGTTGGTTTTGTGGACCTCGAAGCTGCGATTCATGCTGCCGAGCAGCTACTCGCTGGTAAAATCATCACGCTTCCCGCCATTCGCGACGCCTCCGCCAAACTCCTAGAGGCCTTCGATAGCCTCGAGGAGCGCGATGAATTTTCTCTCACCGACGATGAGCTGGACGAACTTTTCTATCATGGCGCCATTCTCGACGAACTCGCGAGCGAACCAGCCGAGAAGGCGGTTGCCAACATCCCTATCGAGAACTCACCCACTAGCGACCCAGCCGAACAGCCTTCGACCACCACGAAGAAAGTCGAACTCGAAAAAACTGCCCCTAATCCCACGCCAGCCCCCGAAGAAATACCTAACCTAACTCAACCTGTGCCTACTTCCGCAGTCCAACAACCAACCACTCCTCAACCTGCTCCGTCTGCACCCGATCTCTCTGCGCTCGCGAATCTTATCTCCCAAATTTCCGCACTCGATCCTAGCCACTACACCCTTGCTTCATATAATATATTATTATCCGAGTTAGCCCAGGTGAAGCCTCTCCTCACTAATGCCGCGCAGGTTCAAATCGATATTGCCGTTCACAATCTTTCCGCTCGTCTTGCCTCGCTTGTGCCGGCGCAACCTACCTCGCCGCAGTCGTCGCTCACAAACTGCCTCATCAACGAAGCGGTCCCGACTCGCAACTGGTCTACCGGTGTCACTTCTATTGACGAAACTGACCCTCATCTCTGCCTCGCCAAGCCTCTCCCGAAATCCCTCCGCAAAAAGTTCCGCTCCGCCTCCTCTCCCGTTTCCAACTTTTTCAAAAGCATTTCGGCTGGGCTCCGCGCTGGGTTTGATGTCTACCAAAAAACTCGTCACGCCACCAAATAACCCACACTGCCAGATAATACTTTCTCCAAAAGTAAAGCAATATCATTTTTCTCAATATTAAAAAACAAACGACACTATTTTGCCGCAACATAAAATAAAGCAATACCAAAACAATACCGTTTTCAAAATAACCACAATCATTATAAAAACAATCATGCTTGTGCTTGTTAAAATTGTTCAAAGTATGCTACACTCTAGCACATGCCAATACTATCACCACACTCAACGGAACCGCGATCCCATTTCGCTCCACATTTTCGCGCGCTAAAACTCCACCCACTCCATCCTTCTTGGGCTTTTTACACCTGCATTGTCGGAATTATCATCGGTATAGTCTGCATGCTTAGTTTCCAGCCCTTTTTCTCCGGCATAACCTATCTAGTTCTCGCCGTCCTGTTGCTCATAATTTCCATTTCCCGCACAAATTATATCACGATTATTCTTGCCTTTATCGCCGGAATGATTTTTGCTAGTTGTCGTGTTGTCCCAGAAGTGACCGATGCCCAACATATCGCTATGTGGTCTGGCCAGACCGCCATCGTCACCGGCAAAATCTCCACCGAACCAGCCGTAAATCCTAGCGGAGTCGTCATCAACCTGGCTAATCTCCAATTCGAGCCAGCAGCCGAACCCTTTCGCGGCACTCTTTATGTTCAACTTCCGAAAAACTCCGATTCAGAAGCCCTCCTCCGTTCAGATTTAATCACTCTAAAAGGGAAGCTTGGCGACGCCTTCGGGACTTACACTGGCACTATGTTTCGCCCTGAAATTATCGCCGTCGAACGTTCTAGCCCTGGCGATCTTGCCGCGCAGTTCAAGAACTTTTTTGCCAGCAAAGTTCGCGAACATATTTCATCGCCCGCAGTTGATCTCGGTCTTGGTTATCTCGTCGGCGACAAAACTGGTTTATCAGAAGATTTTTCCGACACTCTGCGTGCTGTCGGCATGACTCACGTCGTCGTTGCTTCTGGCGCACATCTGGGTATTCTCGTTGGGCTTATCGGGAAACTTTTTGGCAAAATTTCCAAGTTTGCTGGTCTGCTTTTCTCGCTCCTGGCGATTTTTGCATTCGCATTGGTCGTCGGCTTCACTGCCTCCATGACTCGTGCCGCTCTCGTTGCGAGTTTAAGCCTACTTTTTGGCTATGTTGGGCGCAAATTCACGCCGCTTCGTCTCATCCTTTTTGTTGCCGCGCTAACACTCCTCATTTCGCCGAACAATCTTTTTAATCTTGGCTGGCAACTTTCTTTTGCTTCCTTTTTCGGCATTCTCATCCTCGCTCCGCGCCTCACCAAATTTCTCTATGGTGGCAAAAATCCCCCTTGGCTCGCCTCTATGCTCATCACGAGCCTTGCGACCAACCTCGTTTGCACTCCGCTCCTGATTTTTAACTTCGGTTCATTTTCGCTCCTCTCTTTCGTCGCGAATCTTATCATTCTTCCCACTCTCCCTTACGCCATGCTTCTCGTTTTTCTTACTGGCGCAGTTAGCTTCATCCCGTTTCTCGTCGTGCCAATCTCCGCTTTCGCAACGCTTCTTCTGGACTTTCACATTAACTTCATCAATTTTCTTGGCACAAAAACTGCTCTCATTTTTGAGCTCCCTGCTTCCGATCCGCGCATTTTTCTTTTCTATCTTCCAATCATCTTCTGCCTCATCGTCGGACCAATTCACAAATTACTTCAACGCGCCCGCCCGCTCACCCCGGAAACCTTCGCTGAAATCACGGAAATATGTTATAATGACAATTATGACAGCCCGCCCTAATTCCGTCGAAATTACTTCCGAAGCTGACATGATCGCTTTCGGACGGAGTTTTGCTGAAAAAATTCTTGCTGCTGCGAACCGAAGCATGGTTTTTGAACTCGTCGGTGACGTTGGCGCTGGCAAAACCACTTTCACTCGCGGTCTTGCCGAAGGCTTAGGCATCACCGAACCGGTCACCAGCCCAAGTTTCACAATTTCCAAGCGCTACGCTTTCCCGCTCCCGAATGGCGAAACCGGTCAACTCATCCACTATGATTTTTACCGTCTCGACGATCCCGGGATCATGCGTGATGAACTCGCAGAAACTCTCGTTGAGCCAAACCCGGTTGTCGTTGTCGAATGGGGCGGCGATGTAGCCGATCTTCTCCCGAAAGACAAAATGCAGCTCAAAATCTTTCTCCAGGAAGATAGCTCCCGCCTTATTGAAATTACTGAACCGTTCACCACGTTAGCAAAGGAACGAGCCGCATGAAACTTTATCTTGACACTTCGACCGATACTTGCGTATTGAAACTTGATGATAAGGTCTATGAATGGGAATCTGGTCACGAAATGGCCGAAAAAATCTTCACTTTCATCCACGGCAAACTCCAAGAAAACCAAGCCGCTTGGCAAGACATTTCCGAAATCACTTTTATGAGCGGACCGGGCTCATTTACCGGTCTGCGTATCGGCGCCGCTATTGTGAATGCTCTCGCCGACCAACTCCAAATCCCGCTCTACGACCACCATGGTAATCAGCACAAAATCATCCTTCCCGAATACGACCGTCCCGCCAATATCTCTGCGCCGCGCAAATAATCTAAGCGCTTTAACCCCGCCTTGCCAATTTTGTCAAGACTTTTTCTCCCCAGTATTCCCAATCTATGTTATAATAAACCCAGAAACTTATTAATTTATATTTTATTTGTTTACCCCGTCGGCATAGAGAAAAATGTCGACACAACAATTGGAAAGGTTATTATGATACCAGCAATTATTGCCCTAATCGTCGGCATCGCTGTCGGTGCGGGCGGAATTTTTGCCTATAACAAAAAGAATGAGAACGGCGGTAAGAATAAAGCCGAGGACCTTGTGCGCAAGGCTAAAAATGAAGCTTCTGATATTGTCTTGAAAGCTAAGACTGACGCCGCTAGCATGGCCGAAAAGTCCCAACAGGAAGAAGCCGAACGCCGTCGTGAGTGGAAAAAAACCGAGAATCGCCTAAGCGAACGCGAAGCTAACCTGGATAATAAACTTGATCAACTTGAACAAAAAACCGAGCGCCTTGCCAAGCAGGAAAAAGAGCTTGATGATCTCAAAACTGAAGTTCGCGACATTCGCAATAAGCAGCAAGAAAAGTTGGAGAAAATCGCCGGTCTCACCAAGGAAGATGCTCGTGATAAATTGATGCAGATGACTGAGCGGGACATCAAACAAGATTTGGCCGGGCTTGTCGCGAAAGAGCAGAAGGAAATCAAGCACGAAATCGACGAAACTGCCCAAGCGATTCTTTTGACCGCAATGGAGCGTATGTCTTCTGAAGTGACTGCTGACCGCACTGTCACCGCTTTGAAACTCCCTGATGACGATATGAAGGGTCGCATTATTGGTAAAGAAGGTCGCAACATCCAAGCTCTTCAACGCGCTACTGGTGTCGATATCATGGTTGACGATACTCCTGGCATGGTCGTTCTTTCTAGCTTTGATCCGATTCGCCGTCAGGTCGCTCGCTATGCGCTCGAGCGCCTCATGAAAGATGGCCGCATTAATCCGAGCTCAATTGAAGAAGCCGTCGCCAAAGCCGAACGCGAAATCGAGAAGGAAGTCGTCCGCGCCGGAGAAGACGCTGCACGCGAAGTCGGAGTGGTCGGTATTCCACGTGAACTTCTCCATCTGCTCGGCGAGCTAAAGTTCCGCACCAGCTATGGTCAGAATGTCCTTCTCCACTCCGTCGAAATGGCGCATATCGCCGGCATGATTGCTGAAGAAATCGGTGCCAACAAACGTGTCGCAAAAACCGCCACTCTTCTCCACGATATTGGCAAAGCCGTCACTCACAAAATCGAAGGGAAGCATGCCGAAATCGGTGCCGAACTCGCCAAAAAGTATGGTATGCCCGACGAAGTTGTTCACGCCATGGCTGCTCATCATGACGATATTGAACCAACTACTCCAGAAGCTGTCATCGTGAAGATTGTTGATGCGCTCTCTGCCGCTCGCCCCGGCGCTCGTAATATTTCTGCTGAAAACTTTGCCGAGCGTATGCGCGATCTCGAAAATATTGCCACTAGCTTTCCAGGGATCGATAAAGCCTATGCGATTTCTGCTGGTCGCGAAATTCGTGTGATTGTCGAACCGAAGCAAATCGACGACCTCTCCGCTCTTAAACTCGCGCGCGACATTGCAAACAAGATCGAAGCCACTATGTCTTATCCCGGTGTTATCAAAGTGAATGTGATTCGTGAAACTCGCGCCGTCGAATATGCCAAGTAATCCATCACCCAACTCTCTCCCGCTCGCCGAGCCCCCTCTCAAGAAGCGCATCTCTCGCCGCACGCTTATCAAGCTCGCCGTCGTCACGCTCGTCATCGTCGCTCTGCTTGGCTACCTCGCTTGGGATATTATTGCTGGCGGTCCGCTCATGACTTTATTGACTAATCGAGAAAAGCTAATCGAAGCGGTCAATTCTTGGGGACCTTTTGCGCCAATTCTCTACATCCTGCTCCAAGTTCTTCAGACTGTTGCGGCCCCTATCCCCGGCCAAATCGTCGGCGGCATCGGCGGCTTTATCTTCGGCCCCTGGGGGATTCTCTGGACAACAATCGGCACGCTCATCGGTTGCTGGATTGTTTTCAAAATCGCTCGCCGCTTCGGTCGCCCGCTCCTCGAAAAGCTTTTCAAGAAATCTGCCATCGAAAAATTTGACTTCATCATCAACGCCAAGAGCGCTTCGCTCATCCTCTTCGCGATTTTTCTCTTACCCGGGTTCCCTGACGACATAGTCTGCTATATTGCTGGTCTCACTAACCTCTCAATCAAGCGCCTAATGGCAATTGTCGCCCTTGGCCGCTTCCCAGTCATCGTACTCACGAATTATATCGGCGCCGAGGTCGGCACGAACTTCGTCATGGTCGTCCTCGTCGCCCTACTTGCCGTAGTAATTTTGGCTATTGGCATCTGGCAGCGCGAACGTATTATGTCATTTTTGAAGCGCGAAGCTAGTAGCGAAAAGATTCGCGATGCTCAACCGCCTAACAATAAACCGTCTAATGGCTCTCCCACCCCGAAACCAAAAGCCAAAAACTAATATTTGTACAACTCCGGCAAGTCCATCATCTCTTCTAGTCGCACACGTTCACTCAATTCCTTAAAGCGCATATATCGCGCATCACCGCTTTCCATTAGCTTCTTCACCTCGCCAAAACTCATTGCTTCGACCTCAATTTTTTCTCCCGCATCTAAACTTTGTTCTGTGCGCCCTTCCAGACCCGTCGCCAGAAAAGTATAAACTAGCCAATCAACTTTATTAAACGGCTGCTCAACCTTAATTAATTTCCAATTCCTAAAACTTAATCCAGTCTCTTCCAACAATTCTCGCTTTGCCGCCGCAAGCTCATCTGCATCATCGTCATCCATACGTCCACCAGGATAATCGTAGAAACAGTCCTTGCGTGGCTGTTCCTGCTTCGTCACAATTATCCGCGCTTCGCTTGCCTTAAACCCCAACTCTCGCGCCTCCTCCGCTGTCACAATTGGAAGTATCTTCACCGTGTCCGGTCGCCGCAACATCTCAAACGTCTCAAAACTCCCATCAAACATTTTCTGCGGCCACTGATAAACCGCCCAAATTTTCCCCTGAAAAACCTTCTCTGCTTCCGCTGGAACTAATTTTACATTGTCTGGTATAAACTTCCTCATATCTTTATTATATCGCATTTCCGAAATTACCCTATTAGACTATTCGAGCAAAAGACTACCATAAAAGAAAGACCCCGGCGCAAAACGCGCCGAAGCCAAAAATACAAGTAAGCAGGTGTATTAGCGGCTATCTTGAACAATATCATGATATAATCAAAATATGAAACACAAAATCGTTGTCTTGAGCGGGTCGATTCGCTTTTGGGACAAAATCCAAGAAATGCACGAGAAGCTCGAGCTTGAGAATAGCTATGTAGTTGTTGGTATCACTCCGCACGTGATGTCGCGAGATTTTACCCCCGAAGAGGAAGATTTACTCGATGAGCTCCACCGTGAAAAGATTCAGCTTGCCGATGCCTTGTATGTAGTCAACGTCGACGGCTACATAGGAAACAGCACGCGGAGCGAAATTGAATTTGCCAAACAACTTGGCAAGGAAATTATCTATCTTGAGCCAGTAGAAACTCTAGCCTAGGAAGCTATCATGCCCACCACTCCCGTTCAAAAAGATCAAATCATCTCCCACCTTGAACCACTCGGCGATATTACCGTGCGTCCAATGATGGGCGAATACCTCGTTTATTTTAACGGCATATATTTTGCTAATATTTGCGATGGGCATCTTCTTATCAAAATCACCCCGACGAACAGTCACTACGATCTCCCCGAAGTTCTCCCTTACCCTAGCGCCAAGCGCAATATGTTCCGCGTCGATGACTCTAACGACCTCAACTTCCTTCAGGAACTTATCACCAAAACCATTGAAGGGCTCCCAAAGCCAAAACCGAAACCAAAACGCAAATAACCATAACTCCTAAAGAAGAATCTCGTTCACCTAGGCGCGATGGGGGCGAATGGATGGGGAACGAATGCCTTACTTTTTCTCCATAGTTAATATAATTCCAATCCCCAATCCTACAAGCATCACTGGCGCTATTCTCACAAGCAACCACTCAAAGGAGTGCAAAAACGTCTTAAGCACTAGATATTCAGAGTCGCCAGAGTCCCAATCAGCATACCAACTCCCCAGTAAGCCTAACGTTATCAGCATCACGATAATCAGTGCGCCTAGCGCAACAAACGTCCAGCGAATAATTTTTCTCGTCTGCTGCTTCCGTCGCGATAGTTGCAGATTGATATTTTCGAGTTTTTCAGAAATCGCCCTCATGGTGTCTGCGCCAGTTTCGGGAACACTCACGCTGGTTTTAGGGACATCCTCTCCGAGTAGCGTGCTGACGGGCGTGTCAAAAATTTCCGACATTCGAACCAACATCTCCGCATCCGGCACGGATAAACCTCGTTCCCATTTAGAAACCGTTTGCCGAACCGCGTGCAGTTTGGTGGCTAACTCTTCTTGAGAAAGCCCCTTCGCCTCCCTCAAAGCCTTAATATTATGTTTGAGCATGGTATAATAAATCCTTTCTCCAGACAAATTATATAGAGAATTGCCCGTTGCCACAAGAACTTCTTTTTAACATTGGGATTATCCCCAAAATCCAACCATGGCAATTATCAGCGTCGCCAATCCCGCTCCGCAAACCAACCAAATTATCTCTTCACTCGATAAGCCCAGAATTGCGCACATTGCCGCAAGCCCCACCCAGAGAATCAGCAAACAAATTGCTGTCCATGGGTAGCGAATGTGTAATAACAAACTTTTCATAAAACTGTTCTTTTTCATGCGAAAATCTTCTCCCTTACTAAATTAAACAAGTATTCATCATTATCCGCCAGCGACGAAACCGTATTGACCAATAACTCATAACTTTCCGTCATCCCATAACGAGATGTTCTTACGCTATCATGTGGCACACCTGTTTTTTGTGCATTTATCAACGCATATTCCATTGATCTCTCCATAATTTCTGAGAAATCATGGTTGCCGCCGCGATTATCCAGAATTGTCACCGCACCCAAGAATGCTTGCATTGCTTTCAAAAGTTCAAAATTCACCTCATCAATCTTCACGCTTAGCGCTCGTGTATCAACCAGTTGTATAAATACTTCCATCAAATGACCATCTTGAAATGCCTGGGCGCATCTTGCATCTCCAGACGCTCCGTCGCCCAACTTTTGCGCGATTGCGCTAGTTAGTATTTCTAACAAGTTTTCATTCTCAAAGCTACACTTTCGCATAGCTAAAGCGAGGTCCGGGCAGAAACAGGTCACGGTAGTCTCCAACAGCTCCTTAAGCTTATCCTTGCCCCGTAAAATGTCGTAGTATGCTTTCACCCAGTCATAATATGCTTCATGACTGGTTGGTTTCCGGGCAATAATCCCGAAATCAATCAGCCCAATTCGATTTTCACTGAGTAAAACAACATTACCTGGATGTGGGTCCCCATAAACGTAGTCGGCGCACATCGCCGTATAAAGTGCCTCGCCGCCGGCTAAAATTACCTGCTCCCAGACATCCGAGCCAGTCGCTTCCTTGACGATTTCCACAACAGACCTATCGCGCGTCGCCATACTCATCGCATCCGCCAAGGTCATCCCTTCAATAAAATCCTGCACTATCACGCAGTTTGACGACATTTGCTCATAAACTTTCGGGATAACAACCCACGGATAATCGCGATACAATTCAATAAAATACTTCTGGTTTTCCACTTCTTTACGATAATCAGTCTCTTGAATTAAGATTTTTGAGTATGTATTATAAGCATCATTATAATCAACTAGAGATTTGGGTAGAAATTTTGAGAATAACCAGCACATTCGTTTTAGAGCACGCAAATCCGCCTTTAAATTCTTCTGAATTGATGGACGCAGAATTTTTATCGCCACATCTTCGCCAGTTAATAAATGCCCACGATAAACTTGCGCGAAACTCCCTGCCGCTACCGATTCGTCAGATACGTCGGCAAAGTTCCTTAAATTAACATACTCGCTAAGGTTAATCGGTTCACGTGGTGCCTGTGTAAAAATCCGCATTTCTCGTGGGCCGCCCCAACCCTCTAGGAATTTGCTTGAACTACCCAAAACTTGTAGAAATTTAATATAAACCCCGCCCCACTCACGGAAGCTCTCAAAAATCGTCCTGCGATATTCTTGATCCTTCTTTGTTGTCCTCAATAACTTAATCCGGACAAGTTTCAGAACCAATTTAGCATACCGCCGAGCATTTCTCATCATTTTCTCTTCCCGAAACCAATCAGAAACAAAATCACCGTCATTACAATCGCAAAAACCGGCAAGAAAATCCCTATCTCCGGTCTACAAACTGCCAACAAAATCGTTCCCACCCACACTGCTAAAACTACTACAATTACAAATGCATATTTCATACTATCACAACGAACGCGACCATCAAGACCACTAACCCTGACCACTCCACGATATTCAATTCTAAATGGTCGGGGCTACCAGGATCGAACTGGCGACCTCACGCCCCCCAGGCGTGCGCGCTACCGCTGCGCCAAGCCCCGACAATACGCTTAGGTACCATAATTATCCAACGAGATGAACATAGCAACCTAAACTACCCCCATTTTACCACGCCTCCCCCAGATTGTCAGGCATAAGCATAAAATTCCCACACTGTTATCTTGTACTGCTCGTAAATCATGTATAATATACCCATGGACACCCATAAAAATTCGCTCACGCAAACCCTTCCAGCCCCTCTCCTCGGCCAAATTAATCCTGCCCTGAAAACCTACATCGAAACCAACATTCTGCCGCAGTATTCCCAGAACGAATGGGGTCACCAAATCGGTCACATTAACTATGTCATTCGTCGTAGCTTCGAGTTTGCCAAACAAGCTCAAAACGACACGGGCGAAAAACTCAACCCCGACATCATCTATACAGTTGCCGCTTATCACGACCTTGGGCACCATATCGACGCCGCACATCATGAAAAGGTTTCCGCTAAAATGCTGCGCCAAGATGAGAATCTGAAGCAGTTCTTCACTCCCGCCGAAATCGAAGTCATCGCTGAAGCGATTGAAGATCATCGCTCGCATCGTGACCACCCTCCGCGCAGTGTTTACGGCAAGATCGTCACTTCCGCAGACTGTAATATTAATATCGACGTCATGCTTCGTCGAACTTATACTTATCGCCTGCGCAATTTTAGCAACTTTTCGCTCGAAGAAGTTATCCACGACGCTCGCCAACATCTCGCCAGTAAATACGGCAAAGCTGGCTATGCTCTCAATAAAATGTTTTTCGACGACCCAGAATTCAAATCCGTCTTGGAACAACTTCAACAGCTTACCAATGATGAACGACTTTTCCGCCAGCGTTTTCTCGCAGTCAATCATCTCGAACAAGTCTCCAAACTCGAACAGCAACTTTCTCAGTATCTCGAAAAGGTCGAGCCTAAACTTCGCACCTATATCGAAACTAACATCCTCCCAGAATACAGTAAGAACGACCGCGCGCATGGTATCTTACACATTCGCGAAGTCATTCGCCGTTCATTTCTCCTGAATGATAACTTCTCGCTGGGTCTCGACCCAAACATTGTCTATGTCGTCGCCGCTTATCATGACCTCGGCAAACATATTGATAATGATCATCACGAGCTTGTATCCGCTGAGCTCTTCCGTAATGACGTCGAGATGCGCAAGTTCTTTAGCGACGCAGAACGCCAACTAATCGCCGAAGCCATCGAAGACCACCGTTCCTCAAAGTCCGACTCCCCGCGCTCGACTTATGGCAAACTAATTTCTTCCGCCGACCGGAATACTCGGGTCGAAATGGTTTTCGTGCGCAGTTTCTTTGTCGGGAAAGACCGGCAACCCGAAACTACCGTGGACGACTTTCTCGATTTCACCTTCCAACGTCTCTCGAAGCGCTATAGCGAAGACGACCCAGAAAATATGTTCTTCGCCGACGACGAATACCGCAACTTCCTTATAGAGATGCGCCAACTTCTTCAAGACGAAGTCGCCTTTAAGAATCGCTATGTCGAAGTCAATCAAGTCACCTCCCGTGAACACACTCTTGCCGAAGAACCTGGCATAGAAATTTCCCCAGCAATATTAATCTAAAAGGAGCCAAAATGCCTACGAAATACGAAAACATCCCTCAGCTGTCCGAGATTAATCATGATCTCCGCGCCTACGTAGAAACCAACATTTTCCCGTGTTATGCCCGATTCTTCTCGCACGGTATTGAGCACATCTGCCACGTTATATGCAACTCGCTTATGCTAGCGGAATATTATCATAAAGATTTTGACATTGCTTATACCGCAGCTGCCTGCCATGACCTTGGACTAAAAGTCAATCGTGCTCACCACGAGAAAGCCTCTGGCGAAATTATCGCCGCCGATAAGAATCTCGCTAAATTCTTCTCTCCTACCGAGATCGTCGTTGTCCGTGAAGCCGCCGAAGACCACCGTGGTTCCCGCAAAGTCCCTCCGCGTAGTTTCTACGGTCGCATCGTTTCTGACTCTGATCGCGATTTTGAGCTCGAAACTCTTGCTTGGCGCATGATGGCAACCAGTGTTAAGAATTACCCGGATCTAACAACTTTCGAGGAACATTTTCCCCGGTGCTACGAATATATGTCCGGCCGCATTACTCAAAATGGGCATTTTAATCTTTGGACCAATAACCCAATTCTTATCGATCGCCGTGAGCAATTCGAAAGGGAATTCCTCGACCGTGAACATTGCCGCCAGGTTTGCGAAAAAGCCTACGACCATATGTCAAAAGACGGAACTTTTGAGAAAATCCTGAACTATTACGGGGACTTTTAACCACTTCGTCTTTAGCTACGATGCGTCTGCCCCCTCCTAGCTATGTTTAGATTTCAATACTTTCATCAACCCCTAGCGGTATAAATTTTGCGTTCACTTCTTCGCACGCTCCGCGCAGCAAGTTATTATAAATCGTTTGACCCATCTCCGACAATAAACCATTATGGACCGGAATCACAATTTGTGGCTTCGCAATTTTTACAAATTCCATCGTCTCCGACATTTTCGACCACGGCGCGACTTCTGGCACTAATAACGTTTCTACTGTGCCATTCATTTCTAACAGGTCAAACGAATCGCCCGGGTTCGTTAATTTTCCGCCAACCACCACTCCAATATTCTGGCAGGGGACTTTACCCGCCACTACTGACGCATGGTCTTTCCCAAAAAATTCCATTTCGAACCCACCCACCGTTAACTTGTCGCCACCTACTACAGTTGTCACATCGGCAGCCCCAAGAGCATTCAAAATGACCATTGCTGCATCTTCTGGAGCAAAAATCTTCGCCTCTGGATTCCGATCCAGAATCGCGCTAATCTGTTCTGGCTGCAAATGGTCGCTATGTACGTGCGTGATAACAATAGCCGCCACACTATTGAACTCTGGCAATGTCTCCGCAAATTCTACTGGGTCAAAAACCAACCTTTTTCCATCCTTTTCGAGTACGATCCCTGAGTGTTCTAACTTTGTCAACTTCATATTTTCTCCCTTTTATTAATTATAGCACGAAGGCTAAAATCCAACTCAGTTTGACAAAAATCCCATCAAGATGTAAAATAATTATATATTAATTTCTATACTGCGGAAAGGAGCAAACATGGCTAAACGCCTTTATCGTATCGAATATGGCAAACGCATCGCTGGCGTTTGCGGCGGGCTCGCCGAGTACTTCAACATCGACCCGACCATCGTTCGTCTTGCTTGGGTTTTGCTCGTCTGTTGCGCTGGTGGTGGCATTTTCGCTTACATTCTCGCTGCAATCATCATGCCCAGCAAATCCGAAGTTGTCCCGGAATAATCTTGAGCACGAGACAACCCCTCCTGTAAGCACGCCTCCAGGCGCAGCCTATAGCCCGTAATCCATCACTCGCAGCATCGATAATTTCTTCAAATATAAATCTAGTTTTGCTTCCGAGAATCCGTCATGCTCACCCCAGCACCAAATCATCGCCTTTACCGACCAAAGATACAAAGCATAAGCCTTCTGATTTAGGCCAGCTTTTGGCGTAATAGCATAGCGGATTAGTCGCGATAATAAATATAAATTGCGATTTTGGAAAGTTGACGAAAAATAGTGTCGATTTTGTAAAATATAGTTCAATAGTAGCGTAAAAGACAAATCTTTCCGCGGATTTCGGGGCAAAATCTTCACGAACGCCTCCTCCAACGCTAATTCGTATTGGATTAGCGCATCATCGCAATTCTTGTAGTGTAAATAAAAAGTCGGGTTCGCAATTTTTGCGTCCCGACAAAGTTCGGTGGCTTTGAGCCCAATTCGACGCTGCGCTAGCGCTTGCTCTAAACCGCGGCGAATTAATTTTTCCTGCCTTAAAAACCGTTCATCATCCCTGTTAGCTACCCTGCGTCGTGCAGATTGTTTTCCAATGCCTGTTTGTCTATCTGTTTGGCTATCAATACCCTGAAGACCTAGCACACGTTCTCCCGATAGCTCGCAAAAAGTAGAGTTTATATTTTTATCCGCGCAAGTAGTTGCGTCTAAATGGCTCATCATGGCCTTTCCCGCAACCTCAAACTGCTTCTACAAAGAACAACCTATAAATTGCGCAATTAAAATCAATATATACAATCATTATACATAAAATCGGAAACATTTCAATAGACTTTTTGATAAAAATATAATATTATATATCATCTTCTACCAACTACAAGACAATAAGTCATTAATAAACCGAATATCGCGCTATAATAAAAGTAGAGAACGAGCTAGTTAAGGAAAGGGAATTAGTTATGGGCTATGTCGGTTCGTATATGTGGAAGCTCCGCCAGAAGGCAGGGAATATGTGTATTTTGGCGGCAACAGTTGACGTCTTGCCAATCAATAACAAAGGCGAGGTGAAGCTCGTCTATGCTCCGCACGTCAATGGCTGGAGTTGCGTGGGAGGCCATGTTGAGGCTGGTGATTCTTGGTCTAGTGCCGCAGTTCATGAATTAGAGGAAGAAGCTGGTATCATCGCCAGCGAATCCGATCTAATCCCCTTCGGGGCAATTTCCGGACCCGAACGCATTGTTCATTATCAAGACGGCGACACGCAACCATTCACGCTTTGCTTTTTCGTCAAAGAGTGGAGCACTGAAGGTGAGCAAACCGATAAAGAAGAGATTACGAGAACTAAATGGTTCTCCATTGACGACGCACTCAAGATGGAAATTACACCCTGGTGTCGCAATATCATCCTCGGCTACCAACGTTATCTCGAAACTGACCAATTCCAGATGATTGAGGATCGCCGAGGGTAATCTTACCCTAGTATGTTATAATGAGGCTATGAAAACAGCTCTCCTCATTCACGGTTATAACGGCATCCCGAAAATATTCGACTACTTCAAATCCGAACTCGAAAAACTTGGATATGAGGTTATTATGTCCGCCCTGCCAACGCAGCAGAATATTTCCTATGACAGTTGGAAGAACGAACTCAATAATTTGCAGATACCGTCCGAAATCTCACTACTTATTGCACATTCTATCGGCAATGAATTCATGATCCGATACTGTGCCGAACGCGGTCTTAAAGCCGAAGTCTATATTGGGCTTGCTGGATTTGTAGAAAGTTTCACGCATGAGGGTCGCGACGATTTGAACAACGTCATCGCGAAAATGCAGTGTTCCAAGCAAGAAATCACAAAATTCAAAACTCTGGCCGTCAAGCGCTACGCAATTTTCAGCAACGACGACCACATCGTGCCCTATGACATTCTCCAAAAGTTCCCGCAACAGACCGACGCCACTCCTATCATGATTCCAAGTATCGGGCATATGGGTAAGAAAAGTGGTCTTGAGCAGTTGCCAGAAGTTATAGAATTAGTAAAGTCATTAGACGAAGAGGAGAACTAAAATGAAAATTTGTATTTGTTGTAGCTTGAGCTTTGGTGATGAGGTGCGTAAAATTGCTACCCAGCTGGAAGAAATGGGGCACGAAGTTCTGCTGCCAAACGGTGTTATCAATCGTCTAACTGAACAGAAAGATTTTGATCCAATTCAGGCAAAAATCAACACTGATTCTAACCATAAGCACGTCGACAAAGTGCGCGCCGCTGATGCTGTGCTTATTTGCAATTACACGAAAAATGGCATCGAAAATTATATCGGAGCAAACAGTTTCGCAGAAATGTTCGTGGCGTATTATTTTAACAAACCAATTTATACTCTGTTTCCATTGCCCGACATGCCATATATCAGTGATGAGATTCATTCGTTCGGTGCAAAAAATCTGAACGGTGATTTAAGTAAGATCTAGGCAGCATTCTCAGACTCAACAGAAACCACCTTGATACTTTGAAACGGTCCCCAATACACCGCACACCTTCTCTAATCTTTATCTTAAACAAACCGCTAAGTCTTACGCAATTACTAACGCACATCAAAAAGACCATCTACCGTGGTCAAGTGGTCGGACGTAGTTTGGCAGGGTTTAACAAAGTTTCTTGAATGTAGGATAATATAATTAGGTAGTTTTTCTAGATGTGATTGGTATCGAAGGTATGGTATAATGATTACTAATCAGGGTGGAATGAACTAGGAGATTGTATATATGAAGATCCTTGATTTTATAGATAATACAGATTTAAAAAAGAAGAATGAATGCGAAAAAGCGGAGTTAATTTGCTATTTTCAATACAAAGAAAATGGGGACGAGATTTTCCACGCTAATATAATAGGAGAGTTGTTTGCTCAATTCGGATTTAGTTCTCCTAATTTTTCAAGGTTAAAAAAGAAGTTAACGGCAGGTAGTAGCAAAAGATTTATTATTAAGGACGGTGGTATTGGTTTCATTGCCGCGACTTTGCAGGAACTTGAAAGAAAATTTGGTAACCTTTGGGTAGATAATACCACTATAGAATCGGATAGCGAACTTCTAGATGAGGATAAATTCTGTGGCAAGAGAGAGTACTTAAATAAACTCATACGTCAAATTAACCATACATATAATGCTAATTGTTATGATGCAACGGCTGTCTTGATGAGACGTTTGTTTGAAGTAGCTTTAATTCTATCGTATCAAAAGGCAGGAATAGATGATCAAATCAAGACCAAAGACGGCAACAGCTACATAATGTTGGAAGGTATCATAAAAGATGCTAAGAACAATGCGGCTCTTAAGATTTCGCGCATAAAGAATGAGTTCGATACCTTTCGCATGGTAGGAAATTTCTCGGCCCACAATATTACATATACTGCCGGGAGAAAGGATATTGATGATATTAAAGTGAATTACCGAGTTATGCTAGAAGAATTATATAATAAAGCAGGATTATTGTAATGGAAGAAACGTCTAAAATTCGCATTAAATTTGAAATAGGAGACATTAAGTTTGAAGCCGAAGGAACGGCGGAACTCGTGGAGCGCGAACGGAGCTTCTTCACGGATAATCTTCTACCATCCGCCATTGACGCAATTGTCCGCACTCGTGATACCAGAACAGCTAATAATTCTACAGATTATTCGTACGCGCCAGGAGCGTTGCCAATGGATATTCCTAAATCCATAGAATCGGGAGATGATATCTCCACTGGACTTGGTGCTAATCTAGAGCGTGTAAGCCTTGCTTCGTTCGCAAAATCTAAGGGCGCTGTCGAACATTACGACTTTATACTCTGTGCGGCATATTTTAATGAAAAAAGGAATCATGTCAAAA
>CANAUU010000003.1 GCA_947364965.1 uncultured Candidatus Saccharibacteria bacterium
TTCCATCGCTCTTGCCGAACTCCCTACGATTGGGTTTACTAGCAGGAACGCCAGCGCCAGCAAGCCTAGACAGCTCGCTCTCCCCACCACTGAACTTGTTCTTGGAAAACAAGTTCTCGGACGTTTTTTCTCTGTAAAATTGCTATCTCTTTGGCTTATTTGCATAAAGGCCCTCCTTTTGGTTTATGAACACTCCTCACGAATCGCCTCGCTAAGCTCGAACATTAAGCATAAAAAGACACCGCAAGGGTGTTCAACAAACCAATCTGCAAGCATTCTATACAAACAGGGTCTGAACCTTACGGTGTCATTTTTCCGTTCATATAGAAATTCGCAGTATAAAAATACACTTGCAAACTATTTAATTGATTTGTTGAACAATTCCATTATACCACGAAATCAAAAACCGCAAGCAAAAACCCACAAAATTCCTCAAAAAAGCATTAAACCATTGTAATTTTTACAATTTCTATTGACAAACACTTCTAGTCTATTGACTTTCCAAGCTCTTCCAGCTACAATAGAAGTATCAGTATAGCTGGTAAGTTGCATTAAGTTGTAGCGGGCAACGCAGTTCATCTGCCTGCCAGGCTATACGTAAAAATCACCACATCGTGGTGATTTTTATTCCCTAACATCCACCAGCACTACCCGCTTTTTCAATAACGGTCGATAAAATTCACTCGATCTCTCAACCACTTTCATCTTCTTTGCGAAGATATTAACGATATAATCAGCAAACTGGACTAAGTTATCAGTATGCGACTTCACTTGTTTTAGCGAAGCATATTTCAATTTAGACGCCCGCGACGCTCTTTTTAACTCTTTATATAAAATCGGATTCGAATCCATCTTAACCTCAATCTCTTCCGTAAATTGTTCCAGTTGTTGTATAAGCAATTGCGCAATGCGAGCATACGAAGCGGTGCGTTTAGTTTGGTTCTTTTTTATCGAAACTGTGATTACGCTAAAACTTTGTCGCGAAATCAACTGCAACATCCCGGCTTTAGCAATACTTGCATTACGACTACAATGAAATTCGTAATCGCGTTTCAGTCGCAACTTAGTCCTCAATCCATTCATCGCATCCGAACACTTATCCGCATCATCCCGTGCATCGAACAGTACCAAACTTACAATCAAAAAATCATTACTATTGACCGCCACGCCAGGAGACCCAGACTCATCAACAAAACCGTATTTCACCCCTCAACTTTCTCCCGACACGCCGCCAGAACCAGCGGAAATGTCACAATATACGTCGATTCATAGACCAAAACCAGCGGCTCAAACCAGCTCCCCTCTGTCAAATATCCCGTCACGCAAAAAATCCCATACACCACATACGCCACACAAACCGCTCGCGTCCCCGCGCTCGCCCGCCGATTTCCCGCCAGCATCGCCGCCACCAGCATCATCATAATAAACATCGTCTTCGAAGTCAGCTCATGAAACAGACTCACCACGCTCTTCCGCCCCCCAATATCGCAATACCCCACCGGACAAGCCGACAACCAAATCAGTCCCACCGCCATCAAAAACGCACAATAATAATACACTCGTGGCATCTTCCAAGCCTCCCCCAATCTCCAAAGATAACTCGCCACCATCGCCACCACTAGACCATTTCCCAGCGCAAACACCACCGCACTCCACGTCTCATACCCCACATACCGACTAATCGACCGATCAAAACTCAAACCCCGCCCAAACACAAAACTATTGATCACCACCCCGAGGGTCGCCGTCACTAAGAACGTCACCAAAGCCACCCATAACCCACCTTTTCGCGGCATCGCTCGCTCCAAAACCGCCCCCTTCACAGCCTTCTTCGCCACAACCTCCTTTTTCGCTACCGCTTTCCGAGTCGTCGTCTTTCCCGCACTCTCTCCTGCCCCGCCTTTTCCTACCGCACCTTTCCCGACCTCATTTTTCCCCGCCCCGCTTTTCTTTGCTCCATTTCTCTTCGCCACACTCTTTCCGACCATTATTCCTCCTCTGTCATTTTCTTCGTCATATTATAACTCAATCTCACCAAATCTTCCAATTCCGCGTCCTCTAGTTGCCCACTCGGCACAATCTCAACTCCTCCCCGCCCGAAATACCGACTTTCCATCACCGTTTCATACTTTTCCCGCAGCACCTTGCCTAATTTCCCATCGCACCGCACCTCAATCGTCTTCGACCGAATCACCAAAAACGCCTTTCCCCTCCCCACATTAGAACCCCCGTCAGAAACCCTATCAGAACCCTCACCCAAACTAACACCAGACCCCTTCACCCCCAAACCCACCTCAAACACCCGATCCTCCCCCTTCTCGCCATGTTCCCGCTCGACAAATTCCCCAATCCCACTAATCTTTTCTATCTCAATCACACTCACTCCTTTCACTCTCCAAAAGCACTACTTTAACTCCCCCACATACCACTTCAGTTCCTCAATCGACCCCAGAATATCGTCCAGCGCCCGGTGTGCTTCCCGCTTCACAAACTTCTTCCCCCTTGCCCCCTCGAAATACACCTTCCACGCGCTCACATCCAGCATCCGATAATACAGCCGCTTCGCCACCCTCGGCCATTCCCGATCGATAAACTTCCGGTCCTGATGAATCGAGTTCCCCGCCAGGATAATCTCCTGCCCAAACCACTTGTCCATAAACGCCAGCAGCACATCCTCCACCTCTTCAGCACTCTTCCCCTCCGCGTTTTGCTGCATCAGTCCATCGCGCGACTCCGCATTCTTCTCCCAAAATTCCCCCACCATCCGCTCCTTCATCAGCTTCTCCGGCACTTTCACTACCGCTGTCATCTCCGCCTTCGTTCCGTCTTTCAGCATAACTGGTTCAAGATCCCACCCCGTCGCAATCGCCGCCACCTCAAGAATCCGATCCTTCTCCGGGATGAGCCCCGTCATCTCCAAGTCAATCCATAGCAACTTCGCCTTTTTCATTCCTATCTCCTTCCCATTCCCGTCGCCGCGCTACATCTCCTCCGGGATTTCAATACCAAGCAGCCCCAACCCGTGTTCCATCACGTTCAAATACGCCTGCACCAGCTTTGCCAGCTCTGCCTCACGCTCACTCCCCGCCACTTTCACGTTCTCATAAAACCGCGAGAACTCTTGCGCCAACTCATACAAATATGTACAAATTTTATTCGGCGCCTTCTCCGCCACCGCTTCCTGAATAACTTCCTTATACTGAACAATTTTCTTACTCAGCGCGCGGACGGAAAGTGCTTCAGATTTAACACTGGCAGCAAAGGTGGTGTCGCTATCTCGAGGAGTGCTAACCTCATCAGGGCTGACCGATGGCGATTCTTTAGATGAGCCACGGTCACCCGCACTCCGAGTAGATGGCGCACCACCATTTGCGCCAGCATTAACCTTCTGAAGCACTTTCTTCGCCCGCACCGCTGAGTACAAAAGATATACACCCGAATTCCCCGTCGTCGACACCGACTCCTGCGGGTCGAACACAATATCTCCCCCCATCTTATACTTCAAAAATGCATATTTAATTGCCGCGAGCACCACCTTCGGATCCGCCTTCTCCCCGCCCAACATCTCGCGCACCATATCCAAAACATCCACCGCCCGCAAGAAATTCCCCTTCCGCGACGACATTTTCACATTCCCCGGCAACTTCACCAGTCCATGCGTCAAATGTTGCGTCCGTTCGACCAGCTGCGGCGCATACTCCGCCACGCTCGCCAGCACTACCTTCATGTACTCTGTCTGCTCATTCCCTGTCACGACCAGCGATTCATCAAATTTCCAATCGTCCCACTTCGTGAAAATCAGCCCCACATCCTTCGCCTCATAAGTCGGCACCCCCTCCCGGTTAATAAACACCCGCGTATGCAGCCCCAACTTCTCTCCATGATAGACAATCGCCCCTTCACTCTCTTCATACACCGACCCAACGTGCTCACGCACCTCTTTAAGCCCTCGTCCAGCCACCGCCGACTCCGGATAATACTTATCAAACTTCACCCCAATCTTTGCGTAAAAGTCCTCAAAATACTCATAACTAAGTTCCCGCCCCCGCCAATACAACTCCGCCAGGCGCCCCTCGTGGTCATCTTCAGCATTAATCCGATAAAGCTCCTTGTTCAGCGTCACAATTTCCGCTTTCGCCACTTCATCCTCTTCATAAGCCTGCGTCCCCTCGACATAACACTTCGCAATATCTTCAATCTTCAGGTCTTCCAGCGAAACATCCTTCCGCATCAACGCCCAAAGCGTCTTCCCCACATGCAGCCCCACATCCCCGCCAAAGTTCGCCCGCACCACTTTCGCTCCCATCAGCTCCAAAATCCGCGAAATCGCATCCCCCACCACCGACGTATATAAATGACCCACATGTAGCACCTTAAACGGATTTGGATCGGAAAACTCCGCCACCACCGTCTTTCCAAAATATTCACTCTGTGATATATCACTCTTCAAATACTCCCCAACATCCCCCGAAATCTCTTCCACTTTCTCCACAAAATATTCATCTGGTGATATAAAGTTCAAAAACCCCGGCGCCGCCACTTCCACCCGAAACCCTTCGAGCGACACCTTTTCCGCGGCTTCTTCCGAAGCAACCGCAGCCGTCCCCTCGTCAAAACTCATATCCGTCGGAATTACCCCTTCATCCAACTTTGCTTGAATCTCCTGCGCAATCACCATTGGCGCCTTATGTGCCACCTTTGCGAGGCGCATCGCCACGTTCGTCGCATAATCCGCACCCGTCCCCTCCGGCGCCACCGTCACATCCGCCTCCATCTCCACTCCGTAGAGTGCATAAACCACCTTCTTCAAAACTTTCCGAATTTGTTCCATTTTTAGCTCCAACTCGCAGCCATCAGCCGCAATTTATTCTTCAACAACTTTCATTTCTACCGCCCCCACCCCCGAATCAAGGTTAATCAGCGTCTCACCGCTCCCCACAATCTGCCCATCACCAAGACTCAATCCGTCCAACGTCACCGAGCCCAAACCTTTACTAATCACGAACTTATAATCATCGCTCCTCCCCAACAGTGTCAGCTCGGTCTTCCCGACTCCAGCGTGAATCTTCCCGCTCCCAGTCACTCTCGCTCGAAGTTCGGTCTTCCCCGCCCCAAGGTCCAAATCCAAATCCCTTAGCCTCCCCCCACGAATCTCGACCGCCCCCGCTCCATTCTTAATCTCCGCTCGCCTCGTCGCGACGACCTCATTAATCATCGTCTTCCCCGCCCCGAGATCCAATTTCAAATCTTTAGCTTCTAACTTTTCAATACTCAATGTCCCCGCCCCCACGCTAATCTCCACCTCATCAAACGCCACATTATCCCGCAGATAAATCACCAAATCCCCCGTTCCTCCCCAACCAAAGAACCCATGGCTCTTCTCCACCACATTTAATGTTCCGCCGCTATCCACCCACGTCGTAATATATTCATTATTTGTTTCCACCCGCACCGGCTCCCCCTCCGTTGCCTGACGCACCTTCACCGCCGTCGCTTTCACATTAATGTCAAGCTTCGTCACCCTATGCCCCTCAAAACTCGTATCTACCCATTCCGAATTCCCACCCCACTGCACCTCATCTCCCCAAACTGCCATCCCCACCAATGACAATCCCCCTACAATCCCCGAAAAAATCGTCACGATAAGCAGCACCGCCAATGCTAACGCGAACCACTTAATTGCTCTCTGTGCACCTTTCATTATCTAATCTCCACTCCCCCGAAAATACAAGTTGCCTCAATATACAAAGTTTTCTTCCCCGAGTTCTTCTCTGAATTTCTCCCCGAACTCTTCTCGGAACCCTCCCCCGGCGTCTTCCCTGCTACTTCCCCACTCTCCTCCCCAGACACCCCCGCCGCCTCTTCCTCAGCTTTCCTCGACCTCGCAGTCTTCCTCTTCCTATTGTCCGAAACTCCACCAAAAATCGGCGTCGACGCAATTTCCACCTCAACATCCTCCGGCGCATAAATCACAATTCCACCAAAAATCGACGAAGCCTTCACCACCGCATCCCCCTTCATTTTCGCGCCTCGAAGGTCCAAATCAATCCCACCAAAAACCGAGTCCAACTGACAACCTTTGAATTCTTTCCCACCAAAGTCGATATCCTGACCTCCAAAAGTCGCCCAATATTCCTCCGTCTCCACCGTTTCCGCTTCACGAATTTTGCGAATCTTTTTCGTCACTGCGCTCTTCGCCGACCCCTGGAAAATCACCATCAGCCCGATCAGAACCAACATCACTGGGAAGAACAACTTCCATACCAAATCAAAACTCAAAACATCCAAACACCCCAAGAGCAAACACACCCCAATCAGCAGCCCAATCAGGTTCCCCCACTTATGCTCGTCCGTAATGAGCCCAATAAAGCACGGCACGATAATAATCAAAGTCCACCACCCCGGGAAAAAGATTTCAATATTCGTCACATCCAGCGCGTTCAACCCCAAAATCACGCCCAACGCCACCAATACTAATCCCCACAGCCAATTCCCGACTTTTTTCATTTTTACTCCTTATCTAGATTACCCCTATTTTACCATAATTCTCTCCTCATCACAACACCCGTCAACAAAGCCCTACATACAGCAAAAACCACGCATACTTCGCTCTTGCTTTTCTGCGTGGTTTAAACTGGGCCCTTTTGAACCCTAGATTACTCCTCCATTTCATCCAAAATTTTTTCCATTCCACCGATAATTGAACGTACCCCAAGTAGCTCTAGCCGCGACAATCGCCCCTCCAACTCACTCATCAAATCATCCATCATGTGTCGCAAAGTTCCCGTCTTCTCAACTATTGTCGCCATTGGTTTTGGATCCTCGCCCAGAATACCGCCGGTGCCATGACTCAACTCCCTATTAGGACCAGGTTCTAGTCCCTCCATGGCGTCGCCGTCCGAACGCATTTCCGCCATTCGCATTAACATCTCGCGCAGCATACATACACGGATAATTCGTTCTAACCCACCTCCTCCAAATGCCACGTCGCACATGTCGAACCGATGAATCTCATTGATTTCTGCCTCCGTCGGAATACGACTAAGCTCCTTCGTTAAATCACGAATCGCAAACATCAATGACCGCTCATTCTCATTCATCATGGCACGCTGGTCACCATAAGACAAGCTTCTTTTTGCCAGCATCACTAGCGTCCCTTTATCACCAATCTTCTCTTGGTATAGCGCCGCCGCTGGCAGATTCTCCCTTTCGTCCACTTGTTTCCAGGTCAACCACCGCTTCGCAATCAATGATTCCCGTGCGTAAGCCACCACCATATCCTCACAGCTGGCCCATGCATTCCGACTCGTGCTTAGTCGCATTTTCGTCATCAAGTCACTGACGTCAACCGGCGTTTTCCTGTACTCCGACTGCTTGATATTGAGCGCAAACAGCTTTCTAGCATCTTTCCCGGAATCACGCTTATTGCCCGGCATCCGCCGCACCTGACGTATTTTCATCTCCTGATGCAACGCCGCTACCATTTCGATTCGTTTGCTGTTCGCTACAAAATCAAGCACCTTCACTCGCGTCTTACCTTCCGCACGCCGCAAGCCCCGACCCAGTTGTTGCTCAAACACATTTCGCGAAACTACATTCTTGAGAAAAGCAACAATACTAAGCGATGGTAAATCAACGCCTTCGTTCAGTTTCTGCACCGAACAAACCGCCTCAATTTCCCCGTCTCGCAACTGTTCCAGAATCTCCGCGCTCGCTTGGGGTGTCGTTCGACCGGAAACCACTTTCGCTTTCTCACCATACAACGCCGCAATCTGCTCCGCATGATGTACAGTCTGACAATAAATCATTACTGCGGGTTGCCTCTCTTTTGTTGCTTCCCGCTTAATGATTTTCACGATACCTTCATCGTCAAAATCTACTGACACTCGCTGATTTAACTGCGTCATATTTATTATCGAGGTTCCGTCCTCCAGTCCATCGATCATCAAATAATAATCGACCGACGCCAGCCAACCAGCCAAAATCCCGTCGATGATATCCATTTCGTACATGACTCGGCCAAACAGCGTCTCCACTCTCTGGCCATCCCTCCGAAACGGCGTCGCCGTTAACCCTAACAAAAACTCTGGCCGAAAATATGTTATTGTCGGCTCATAAGTTTCCGCCCGAGAATGATGCGCTTCATCGGTCACAATGTAGTCGAATTCATCCACGGCAAAAAGTTCCCGTCGTCCCAGCATCGTCTGGAAGCTCGCAAACAAGAAATCCACCGGTTCCGATCTCGTCTTAAGGCTAACTTTCTCGGCGCTACTCACAAACAAGCCATATGACCTCTCTGTCCCGAAGTACTCCATAAATCTCTTTTTCGCCTGCAACAAGATATCACTATTATGACATAAGAATAAAACTCGCGCGCCAGGGTGTTCCATCAAAAATTGCTCTATATCCGCCATCGCAGTCACAGTCTTTCCTAAGCCACACGCCAAAGAAACAATCCCTCGCCGCTCTCCATGCCGACGCGCCTCCGCTAATGCTTCCACGCATTCCTGCTGATAAGGTCTCAGTTTCATCCAATTCCCCCTAATCTAATTTTTGGAATAGTAATCTCTTAAGTTTCTAGTTGTCAAACATCTCCGAGCACATCGTCACCTCACACATAACAACTTCGATTTTCAATTATATCAGATTTTTCATTTTACGCAACCGCAACCGCCCCGATGCGTCCTCTGTACTTTTGTAGAATACCGGCAGCCGCCTAACTCGCCACCGGCCGCAATCCCTACAAACTCGCCACAAACTCCCTAAACAGCGGATGGACGTTCAACGGCCGCGATTTCAGCTCTGGATGTGCCTGTGTCCCAACGAAGAATTTACACTCCGGCGCCTCGACAAACTCCACCAGCTTCCCATCCGGCGACGTCCCCGCGACCACCACCCCGCCTTTCTCAATCTCCGGTAAGAACTTCTGGTTCACCTCGTAGCGATGGCGATGCCGCTCGACCACCTCATCTGTTCCATAAATCTCCGCCACTTTCGAGCCCTTCACAAGCCGCGCCGGACAATTCCCCAGTCGCATCGTCCCGCCTGTCGATTCCTTCCCCTTCTGCCCTTCCATAATATATATTACGTTCGCACCTTCACCCGCGCCAAACTCCTCCGAATTCAAGCGCTCCGCCCCCTTATTCTCTCCGTTCAACAACGCAAAACCTTTCCGCGCCGCCGCCACGCAAGCCATCTGCATCCCCAGGCACAACCCCAGATACGGCTTGTCATGCTCCAGCGCATAGGTCGCCGCCCGAATCTTCCCCTCCGCACCGCGCACCCCGAATCCGCCCGGCACCACCAGCCCGTCCACCTTCGCGAAATCTTCATCCGTTGCCTCTTCCGCGTTCAACCAGACAATCTCTAGATTCACCTTGTCCCACGCCGCCGCCGCTTTCAGCGCCTCCGTCACGCAGATATAGGCATCCTCATTCCCCACATATTTCGCCACCAACCCCACGCGAACCGTCTTCGCCCACTTCTTCGCCCGAAGCCGCGAAAACTCCTCCCACTTCGACATATCTGGTTCTGTATCATCATCCACAAACTTATTCAAAATCTGAAGCACCCCCGATTTCAAAACATTAAACGGCACATCATACACCGATTCAATATCTGGCAGATTCAACACCGCCTCCCCCGGAATCCCCGAGAACGCCGCAATTTTCTCGCACATCGACCGTGGCGCCGGCTGCTCCGTCCGACACACCACCACATCCGGAATAATCCCAAACCCGCGCAAATCCTTCAGCGCATTCTGCGCCGGCTTCGTCTTCAACTCTTTCGACGTATTAATCCACGGCACATACACCACATGCACATACAAACAATTCTCCCGCCCCACCCGGTTCGCAAATAGCCGAATCGCCTCAATAAACGACAGCCCCTCATAATCCCCCACCGTCCCGCCAATCTCCACGATATGCACGTCCGAATCCTTCCCCGCCATCGCAATCTTCTCCTGGACAAGGTCCGTAAAATGCGGAATCATCTGCACCGTCCGCCCATGGAAGCCCCCGCTCCGCTCTTTCTCAATCAATTCCTGATATAACGCCCCCGACAAAACCGACGAATATCGCGACGTCTCGAAGTCAAGAAACCTCTCATAATGCCCAAGGTCGAGATCCGTCTCCTTCCCGTCTGCCGTCACAAAACACTCCCCGTGCTCGACCGGATTCAAAAGTCCCGCATCCACGTTCAGATACGGGTCACATTTCTGAATCGAAACCTTAAACCCCTTCGCCTTCAAAATCGCCCCAATCGACGCCGCCGTAATCCCCTTCCCCACCCCCGACAAAACTCCCCCCGTCACAAAAATATATTTCGGCATCCCACCCCGCTCGATATTCCGCCCCTTGCTAGAGCTCCGCTTCGCATTGTTTTTCGTTTCTTTTTTATCTTTCATTTGGGCACCTCCCTCGATTAGATTAACTCTTTTCGCCCACACTTCCTCCCCCATCATACCATAAGCCCCATCCCCCGCCAAGCCTAGACCTTTCCCACTTTAACCAACTTCAGTATTGACAAATCAATCAATCTATGCTACAATCAGATCACGGATGCTAACCCACCCGCAATTTTTGGTGAAAACGACCAACAACGGTCAAACCCACTAAAAATTGCAAATCTATTTTACAAGGAGGTTTTAGCATGAACGTGTCCTTTAATAACGATGGCCCCGTCAAAGTCAGCCAAACCGACTTCGACGCCTACCGCACCCTTTTCGGCAAGAACCGCCCCGACTTCGACGCCCTCGTCGTCAACTGGCTCGACGAACGCAACCCCGACGGCCTCCGCCGCCTCTGCCTCCGCGACATCCCGTGTCAGAGCAGTCTCCGCCCCAGCGCTCACGCCTACCACCAGACTGATATGTCTCTCGGACGATTCAATAATCTTTGGGTAGAAAACAAATCGTCGTTCACCCCTCACCTTGAGCATCGTCCCAAGCTCCTCCAGGAACTCATCGACGAGTTCACTTTTACCCTCGAGAATAATCGTCTCGGCGACTGCACTTACAGCCAAAGGAACATCGACCAGCTCATCAAATACCTCATCCAACGCATCGACGAAAAAAACCAGCCGCCAGCTCCTCCTGCATCATTCCCGCTGGAAGCCCGGCGCCTACCAACCCGAAAACACCACATCCCTTTTGGGCGACATCATCGACCCGAAACTGCCCGCCTGGATCCGTTCTGACCTCTGGGATACTCTCAAGGCCCAGCTTCAGAAAGAAGCCAATCTCTGCCACAAAGCCCTCCGCCCCAGCCCCTTCAAGAAAAACTCCACCAACACCGACGCCGATCCCATCCGCTCCATCGGTACCCTTATCTACCGCTCCGGACTCGAAATCATCGCCCTCTCCGCCACCCAACAATTCATCGGCATCTACTCCGTCAAATGCAACGAAGCAGATTTCACTCCACTCATTCCCATCATCAAGTTCTTGGAAGAAATCCTCCCGAAAAACCTCGCCTACACCCCCGGCCACGAGATGATCCGTATCGCCCCCTACCTCCCCGACGATGAAGCTGCTTTCATCTACGCCCGCCACCACCTCTTAAGCCACGAGGAAGAAACCTTCTCCTTCATGGCAGATGAGTGGCGCCGTTTCCTCTACTGGCTGCGCGGTCTGACCACCTCCATCCACCCCGACGACACCGAGCTCCTCGCCGAAATCGACCACGCCCTCCCGAAAACTCTCCCCACCCACGAATAAATCGACCATCGTAAACCACAAAAATCGGGCTGGCGAATTTCGCCAGCCCTTTGCTTTGATTACTAAAAACCCAAATCCGAACCCTGTCAAAAGCTCGCCAAATCTCTATTGGCAATACTCTCGAAAAATTCAGCCCACAAAACGAGCCCGCAGCACTCCTGGCACCACGACGCAAGTCAACAATACCAGAGCCACCAGAACTATCACGACGAATGTCCGATTCTCACGTACAAAACGTTTTATCGACAACCACCAGCCATGTATACGCTCCTGGCAAATCACCCCCAACAAGCCTCCTTCTACCGGCTGCTGAGTCTTCCGCAGAATCGTCAGCGGAATTACCATCAGCACCACCGGCACCAGCGCCAGTGCCGCGTTCGCAATCCAACGCCGCGTTGCCCAGCCATAAGCCAGCATCAACAGCAGCGCCAAAATTGCCACGCTCATCGCCTGTAGTATCTTCGTCCGGCTGCCCTTCGTCCCCGACATCCTGACGAAAATCCCCACCGACATAATCGCCGTGGTCACCATCAAGACATTCAGATACCGCAACCGCAGTCCTGCATTCCAAAAGATATTGCACAGATTCAGCGGCAAATAGCCCCACAAATCATCCAGCGCCATATTCAGACGCCCCGACGACGCGCTAATGCCGTCCAGCACCACCACTTCCAGCATCGTCGCAACCGCGACCGCCAGCAGCAGCCCGAGCACCACGCTCATCACGTAGTACCCCCTCAAGGTCTTGTCATACATCTTTTTCATTTCTAGCTCTCCTTTCTCGGGAACGGACGAGGATTTTACCCTAGCTCTCGACCAAATTCCGGCACCATTCCGGCAACCACCTTCAGCCTGCGCCTCCCTAAATTTTTACCTCTTGAGCCTCTACTCTCTTCGCTTCCTTGTTGCTGAACCACACTCGCAGTCGCAACCCGCAGGAATCTCCGATTTCGATGAAAAAGACCGCCTCTCGCGAAGCAGCACAGAAACCATCTTCCACAAAAAACACAGCCTCTGTGCTACTCCGCACAGTAATCAAATTCCAAAAGTTCATAGGAATTCATCGACCCCTACATTATCATTATAGCACACCTTCCTAATTTTGTCAATAGAAACCGTTCTAGCGCCCATACATTCTATCCCTCGCCCCACAAACTCTGCTATAATATCCCTATGAATACACCTTCCCAACCCACAAAAATCAATCCCACCAAAGCACCCATAGACCCTGCCCCTGAACGCCTCTCCCTCACGCCTCCGAAGCTCCTCCTCCCAACTCTCGCCTGCCTCCTCATCACCGCCGTCCTCTACTTCCTCAACTATCAATATTATCTCGCCGCCCATCTGCCTATCCAACTCCGAGACATAATCGCCATCCTCGCCACATTCCTCATCCCCGCCCTTAGCCTCTTCCTCCTCCATCGCCTACTCGAAGTCGTTATCCTTTACCGTGCCTTCCGCCCAAGTCACCTTCTCTCCATTCTCGCCATCATTCTCTCCGCCGCCATTTTTTATACTAGTGACGCCGTCTATTTCTGGGGTATCCTCTATTTTCTTGCCCTTATTGTCTTTATTGCCTCCATCACCTTCCAAAAGAAACACTCCCTCGCCACTAACCCCGCCCACTTTCACAGCTCCCTCCTCTGCACCGCCAGCGCCAGTCTCATCCTCGGTTTCATAAATATGGTCATCGTCGCTATTGGTGCCTTCAGTCATAGCGAGTCCGCTCTCATGATCATCCTACTCTCCGTCGTCATCATCGCTACCCTCCCCCTCCAACTTTTCCTCGCCTTCCTCTGTCTAGCCAAGCTCACCCCCGCCAAATCTGCCAACCTTCTTTCTCGCTTCGACCTTTTCCTCCTCATCGCCGCCTGCGCTCTCGCCATCATCTCCACCACCACCTACCTCGTCTATTTCGAACAATCCCTCGCTAGTCAATATTCCAACCAACCCTGCTGCCACCATACCAACTAACCACTAAAACTCTATCTAAATCGACCTCCAATCCAGCCCAGCTCAGGCCCCATATCAATATTGCCACCATAGATCATCGCCCGAAACCCCTTCCCGAAATCCCCCTTTCATGCTATAATCAGCCTATACGGCGCATCGCCCAAGCTAGCCAAAGTTCACCCAAGAGCGAACTTCAGACCGAGTCTGAGCCAGCGCCCAACAACAGACGGAAGTGTGTCCGAGTGGTTTAAGGAGCACGCTTGGAAAGCGTGTGTGCGGGCAACCGTACCGGAGGTTCGAATCCTCTCGCTTCCGCCAGGAAGTAATAAAAATCCGCACCTCGTGTGCGGTATTTTTATTACCTTTTGCTAGAAAGGTTAGGATTAGAACCTCAGAGGTTCGTTATCTCGCGCAGCGAGATTACCTTCCTCTCGCTTCCGCCAGGAAGTAATAAAAATCCGCACCTCGTGTGCGGTATTTTTATTACCTTTTGCTAGAAAGGTTAGGATTAGAACCTCAGAGGTTCGTTATCTCGCGCAGCGAGATTACCTTCCTCTCGCTTCCACCAATCCTAAACTTCCTTCATGCTTGTGCTTGGTAAATTATCAAGAAGTATGCTACGCTAAACTCACGGGCGAATCTTGGTCGCACTGAAGCAACTTAATAAGGGAGGAAGGAGGAGTAGGTTATGGTTCTAACGATTCGTTTACTCAACAAACCGTTATTTCAAATAGAAATTACTCGCTCAAAGAAGGGCGAGTAATAACCAAAACTTAACAATTCCATTCTAGCATCATTTACCAGCAAAAGCAAGACCAAATTCGCCCGTTTTACGAAATCTCGTCTCAAAATTATCATCAACCGAACCCCATTTCGCTAAAATCAACACCGCTGCGCCAAACTCACCAAAGCTCCCATCCCAGGTCAAAGGCCGCGGAAACCCGCGGCCTTTACCGGATTGTTGCACAAACGGAATATCGTAAGTAGAGAGCATCACAATCAACACAACGGTATCACAAAAGAGCAGTCAGTTTAGCAAGCAGACGCCTTATGCCAGCTTCGCGAAGTCCATCGGCAAATTAATCAAGTTGTACTTCTCGAACGGAAACTCAAACGCTCGCGCACATAGCAACTTGAACAAGCCTGTCAGTTCCGGACGCTCCAGCCTCTCAACCCGCGGCAAGCTATGGCCATACATCACCTCGGAAATCGGCACCTCAGACCGCGTCCCATCCGCAAGATACTCTTTAATTTCCTTATGCGTCCGCGGATCAACAACGCTTTCTTGACCAAAAGCCTTCAGCACATACTCATCCTCCTTCCGCCCTCGCGCAATCATGCCGACGCCATTCTGGACGCAGTACTGCGCGAACAGCACCAAATCCACCGCATCATACATTTTCACCAGCTTAGAAAGATAAGATTCTCGCGCCTCATAAGACTCGTGCCGCACCCGCATATAGCTGTGACAGACCAACCCACTATACTGCCGCGCAATACTCTTCGCCTCCGCTGCATCTTTCATGGCTCGCGTCACCCCGTCTACATCCGTCGCCGCATCCCCAGTCAGAGCTTCCGCATCGTCATGATGTAGTGCCTCTGATTCCAGTTGCTCCGGCAGAATGTCTTTATACGGGAATAACTCCAGAAACTCCATGTAGGTCGGCACAATCATCTGTGCTATCATAAACGAATGTTCCGCCGTCGACAAGCCAACCATCGGCCAGACCGTTTCCGTATACGGGAACGCATACCGCACTTCAATCGCCCGCGGTGCCGTCATCCGCAGCTTCACCGCATACAGCTCGCAAATCCTATCCCCCTTCCATTCATAGATGCTACTCGGCAACAATCCAGTGTAATCAAGGTTCAATTCTATCACCACCTTAAAATAAGATATCCCGATTATATCATGTTTAGCTAGCAAATGATATAATATCCCTATGACTAAACTTAACGGCTTCGACAAACCCCTCCACGAACAAATCTCCGTCCTGCAACAAATTCTCTCTTTGGACAAAAAATTCATGACCGTTCTCCACCGCTTACGCAAGCTTGACCTTCCCAAAGACTATTACGTCATGTCTGGCTGGCCGGCTCAAATCATCGCTAATTACAACGCCAATGTCGACCTAGCGCACAATGTCAAAGAATGCGACATTGTCTACTGGGAAGCCGACCTTAGCGCAGAACGCGAGCAAGAAATCATCCATCTCATAGAAACAACCTTACAGGACCTCGACCTTCCCCTAGACATCACAAACGAGGCACGCGCTCATCTTTGGCTCCCAGACTATTGCGGTATCACTATTGAACCCTATCCAAACCTAGAAGCAGCCATCAGCTCTATGACCGAAACCATCACCTGCCTCGGAATCCGCCTAAACGAGAATGATGAATTCGTTATATTTGCCCCCTACGGTCTAAACGACATCTTCGGAGATACTATTCGACCAGTCAAAGACAGCCCGCTCATCAGCAAAGAATATTATACCCAACGCGCATTAGGCAAACAAAAACGTTTCCCCAATCTTAAAATCCTGCCTTACTAAACCCTCTACTCCCCCGCCGCCACAATCCGATAACTTTTATCAATTAGCGCCAAGACCTCTTCCGTCGGCACCACATGATCTAGCACTACCGTAAACCAATTATCCTTATTCATATGATACCCCGGCAAAATCACCTTCGCCCCACTCTGAACCTCCGCACCGTCAACCCCATAAACCTCCGAATCATCCGCTCCACAATCCCCTGCCCCACGCGACGCCACAAACTCCCGCGCCATCCCCTTCTCGAAACGCAAATCCAAAACTTCCACCGCCTCATCCTCCGCCAACCCAATTCGCGTTCCCTTCACTCTCAATAACGCCCCGAACCACTTCCGGTTCGTCGGATTTCGCCAAATCGCATTCTCATCCTGCCACAAAAATTCCAATTCGCACCCATATTCTTCCCGCACATACCGAATCACCCCCCTCAGCCTGCTCCCCTCGAAAAACCGTCTCCTCCCGAACCTCTTTGCTCATGCCCTCATTATATCATGCTATAATATCCCCATGAACCATAATCATTTTCCAACAGCCTCAACACCCGACCCAGAGCTCAGTCAGGATCCCAACCAAACCCCAAAGCAAGCAATTCCAGACCTCCCCACCACCAGCCCCAATCCCGACTGTAGATTCTACCTTCGCGAGATTGAACGCCTCGGCCGCACGACCGATGTCAAAAACTTCCTTCTCGATACCGCCGACCGCGATTTTCACGTCTTCGAAGATCCCATCGACCTAGACGCCTTCAGCGAAGCCTACTCTGAATTCTCCGAACCATTCCTCTCTCCCGAAGACAAGTCCGCGCTAAAAAGATACACCGGCTTCAATTATAAACTCATCAATCAAGTCTCCCGCGGCATCTGGAGCTACGACCATCTTGGCGTCAAAACTCCCGAAAAAGTCGCCGAAGCCGAGCAAACCATCTCCGCAATCAGTCAAGCCATCGACCATATCCCATCCCCCGGCGTCGACCTTATTGCCTATCGCGGCACCAACATCGACAGTTTTCGCAATTACGGCATCAGTTCACTTTCCGACCTCGCCAGCCTAGAAGGACAATTCTTCCTCGAAGCCGGGTTTACCAGCACTTCCCTCTCCCCAAACCATAGCTTCGCCGGCAAAGAATTTGATGACCCGCTTCGCCGCTCCTGCGACATCAACATCACCTGTCGCATCCCCAAAGAAGCTCGCGAAACTGTCGGTCTACTCTCTGCAGAAACCGCCTATAATCCCAGCCAACATGAGCTCCTCATTGACAAGGGCAGCCTCTTTTTCATCTCCGCCACAGAAATCTCCCCCGACCGATCTTCTGCTCACCTCGAAATGACGCTCATCCCCCGTGACCTCTACGACCCCGCCCCGCCTTCCACAGATTAGCAATACGAAAGCTCTATGCTATAATTATCCCCATGAACATCCCTGCCAAAAACAACAGCGCTCAAAGCCTTAGCCAATCTAACACTAATAACCCCACCTCTGACACCCCCGACTTCAGCAAGTCCTATCCCTCCTCCGCCGCACCCGCGGATGCCAAACCCGAAACCTCTTGCGGCGCCGTCATCGTTCATAATCATAAAATCCTCATCGTCCATCAACAAAACGGTCTTTCCGGTTTCCCAAAAGGTCATATTGAGCCAGGCGAAACCGAGCTAGAAACAGCTCGCCGCGAAATCAAAGAAGAAACCGACCTCGACATTATCCTCGACCCCGCCACTCGCTACGCCTTTTCCTATTACATCCCCCGCCTCAACATCATCAAAACCGTCGTCCTCTTCCTCGCCAAACTTAAAGACCCCTCTCAAATCGCCAAAGAACAGCCCAGCGAAATTTCCCAACTCGAATGGCTCCCACTCGACCAAATCGAACCTACCCTCAACTTCCCCGAATGGCAAAACGCTTGGCGCACCTTCCGCACCAAGCACCTCGCTTCATAAAAACCTTTTAACCCCATAAAGCCCCTGCCACCACGCGACCCCTACATCCTATAACCCCCGCCCCAACATCGCAAACTGATCATAATATCTCATTATCTTTACCGGATTCGTCCCCCACGAATTACCATAAAAATAATCACAAAACTCCTCCCGCGCCCGACAAACCTCCTTCAAACGTCCCCCACGACAACCAGATTCAGCATCCTGTGCCGCCTCGATCGTTAAATCAAATAATTCCAAAGCCCGCTCAAACGACACCTGAAACCTCTTCTCATTCTTGCCAAACCATTTCAACGCCCGCGAAACCTCACTCCCCAGGTTCCCCATTTGCAAATAAAACGGCATCTTCGCCCAACCCCCTTCCGCCAAACTCTTATGCTGACAATTCTCCATCCCCATTATTTTATCCATTTCTCCACAACCTCGACAATCTTTGCCCGTACAGCCAAGTTTTCCACGTCCCGGCTCCGGTTCCCTTGCCTCGGCCGCACATTAATCATCGAGTCGAACTCCACAAAATCTTCCCCATCATCCTCAAACCACAAGTTAATCCCCCACAAATCCTCCTGCGCCGAACCATCCTCAAGCAACATCCGTTCCAAATCTGCATGAAGATCCGCGTCAATCGCCAAAAGCCCCTTCCGTATATCCACCACCCCCTTCACCATCGGACCATCAAAAACCACTTCGCTCTTTGCTAAGTCCCCCTTATTAATCACCTCCTCTACAGTTTTCATACCACAATTATAGCATCTCCTCTAAAATCCCGACTAAAAATCCAGCCAGCCGAAGCTTCGCTTACGTTTTCACCACCTTCCGCGTCACGTCAAACTTCTCCATATACTTCCCCATCATCAATCGCGTCTGCGCATAAAACGCCGCCGCACTCTGATATGCAATCGCAATCACCGGAGTCAAAATCCATTGAACCACCATCGCAAACGTCTTCCGCTTCCGATATTTTTCTGGCCGCTTCGGCAACATCTTCAACGACATAAACACCGTCACAAATAGCCCAATCGCCGCAATCGTCTGAATCCACCCTACCACATTCGGCAAATTAAACGCCAGCGCCCCGCGCGACCCCAAGTTCAACAGCATCGGCACCCAACCCCCAAACGCCACAATCGGCGCCATAATCGCCAACGTCACGTGCCCGTCTAGCAGCCGCCAAAACTTCGGGAACAATTGCCAAAATGGAATCTTACAATCTTTTGAAAACAAATACGACCCCACATAAGCCACATCGCTCGCCCCATAATCCCACCGCCGAAGCTGTACAAACTGCGCCTTCAACGTCTCCCGAAATGTTTCCGAAATCACCGCGTCCTGATAAATTGGCACCCGAATCGGCACCACCCCATAATCTCCCTCGAAATAAAACAGCGACCGCCAATACTGATGCCCATCTTCCACAATCGTCCGCTTACTCCAAAAATCCATTCCCTCAAGCGCCGCCAAAGGTTGCGAATGCGACGCAAAATTCCGCAAAATATGCGGTCGCATCGTAGAAATCACATTGAAAAACGAATTCGACATCGCAATCACTCGCATCGGCGCTGACGCATCCCAAATATTATTCGTAAACAGCGACACCGGCTGATAACTATAATGTTGCCGATCCGGCCGCACCAAAAACTCATACGCCACATAATCTAAATAAGTCTTACTCATCCGGTTATCACTATCCAGTGATGTCACCATCACATTTTCCTTCCGAATTCGCTGCCGTTCCACATATTTCGCCAAATACTGCCCCGCATATGTCAAATTCGGCCCCTTCCCCACCACCTCATTCCGCGCCCCATCCGGATGTTTCACCAAAATAAAATCCCGAAACACTCCCCGGAATTGCTCCTTCAATACCATTGCATTCGCCTCCATCGCCTCTCCGCCTCTCTCTTCATACCCCAACACAAAAATAATCCGCTCATTCGGAAAACTCGTATCTCTCACTGCCTCCACTGATGGGATCAGCGTTTCCAAACCTTCATTATATGCCACCATAATTACTGCATGATAAACATCCTTTGGCTTTGGTTCCGATTTCCCTTCCACCACCGACAACATCCTCAAGTTCTGCACATGCTCATCAAACCCATAACTACTCTCGCTCCGCCCATGTAGCCGCTCAAACGCCTCGTGCGGATTTTCCAAATCCATGAGCCGCTTCTGCCAATCCACCTTCTCTGCCCGCTTCACCACATTATACCCCTGAATCGTCCGAAACGCCGTCGCCACCGCCTTCACAAAAGTAATCGCTACTACCACCAGCAAATAAATCGCCCCCAGCACCGGGTTCAGCCACGACAGCACAAAAAGCAAAATCACCGCCCCATAACTCAACGCCCCGGGCAAAATCTCCAAAAACCGATATAACCGCTTTCGCTTCCCCAGCGGAATCTCCAAACCTCTCATCTTTTTCTCCTGGACTTGCTCAGTCTTGATGAAATCCAAGGCAGAACTGAGCAGCGGAACGAGCCGTACTTTTGGTACGGCGAGTGAGCAGCCGCATGTTCTAACGCAGGAGTTCGCAAAACTGACAAGTTCATCACCACTCCCCAAGAAGCCGGAATATGATAACGAATGTCCCCACCACCAAGAGAATCGACGCCACCGCCACCATCATCGCCGCATCGCGACCATAATTCCGGTAAACCTTCAAAATCATAATATTGTGCACCAATCCATAAATCAGCGCCAGCGCCGGAAACGCCAACATATTCATCCAACTATCCCGTCGATATCCCCCAGAAATCCCCGCAATCTCCCCATAAACATCGCCATACCCCACAATCACCACCGTATTTTGCGGCCTAAGCGTCGTAAGCGAAAACACCAACAAAATCGCACTCACCACCAAAAGCACAATCATTGCCACCATCAAAGGCTTTTGCTTGCGCGCAATCTCTTTCCAAATCGAAATCAAAGTCGGTTTCCCCGCCTTCAATTCTTTAGTCTTCGCAGTTGTCATCCTTCTGTTAATTATACCGAATTACCTCCGCTTGGTCAAGAAACCACAACAAATTTTTTAGGGTGCCTTATTACGCTAACACTTATAATAGGTCTAGTCAAATCCCAAAACATCCTTTATAATGGAAAACCAAAGGAGAGTCACCGAAAAAGATTTTATGAAAAAACTCGTTATTTCCGGCAGTTCAAAACTTCACGAGCGCGCGCTCTACTGGCGAGGATACTTTGAAGGTCGTGGCTATGACGTCATCGACTGGCCTTGCCCAATTTCAACCGAAGAGGAAACTCTCGACGAGCCCCAAACCGAACCCGGACTTTCCCTCGGTCGCTGGCTTTCTCCTAATGATTCTGATTATGCCACTCGCATGACCAAAATCTACAAACGCTTCTATAAAAACCTCGACCAAGCCGACACCTTCTTCCTCATGAACGAAGACAAAGATGGCATCGAAGGCTACATTGGCGCCAGCGCCATCGCCGAACTCACCTACGTCGTCACTGGCAATTTGAACCGTGGCAAAAAAGTCGAAATCAACATTCTGAAACTCCCCTCCAAATCCCAAAACTGCTACGACGAAGTTAAATTCTGGCTCGACCAAGATTGGATCAAAATCTACCACCGCCCCACTGGCAAGAAAGCCACCATTCCCGTCCCTGACGACACTCCAAAGGCCGAAGTTCCTGTTGAAACCACAACTCCCGAAGAAGTTGAACTTGTTCAGCCGGAACAAGTTGCCGCCGCTCCTGCCCCCGTCGCCGCGCCCATTTCTGCCCCTGAATCAACAAAAAAACGCGGCCTCTTCGGTCGCCATACCGACAAAACCCTCGACATCACAACTTGCAAAGACAAGGCCCTGAAACCTCTCACCCTCGAAGCCCGTGAGTACCTCAAAGTCCTCTGTCCTGATTTTCCTTCCTGGCTCCTGAAATACATCGTCGCCCCCGAGTTCCAACGCCTCTCCGGCGTCAGCATGGTAAACGGCATCGATTACTGCAGTGTCTTCAAGTTCCAAAACTTCAACTCCGTTTTTCAACACAGTATCGGTGTCGCCCTCATCATCTGGCGCTTCACCCAAGACAAAAAACAAACCCTCGCCGGTCTCTTCCATGACATTTCCGCGCCCGCCTTCAAACACGCTATCGACTACATGAACGGTGATGCCGAAACCCAAGAATCCATCGAGAAAGACACCGGCAAAATCATCCGCGAATCCAAAGCCATCACCCGCCAGCTCAAAAAAGACGGTATCCTTCCTAGTGAAATCTCCGACTACAAACTCTTCCCTGTCGCCGACAACGAAGCCCCCAACCTCGCCGCTGATCGCCTCGAATACACCTTCAGCAACGGCCATTTCCTGTTCGATACTTGGACTCTTGATCAAATCAAAACTTTTTACGCTGACCTCATTCTTATGAAGAATGAAGATAATCTCGACGAAATCGGTTTCCAGACCCCCAACCTCGCTGCCGAATTTACCACCCAAAACCTCGCCCTCTCTCTCGTCTATCACAGCGACAAAGTCCGCGCCATCTCCCAATTCCTCGGCGACATGATTCAGTCCATGATTAACAGCGGCTACCTCACTCTCGAAGACCTCTACGTTATGAGCGAGCGCGAAATTATCGACTGGATTTTAAGCTGCGGCGACAAACCCATGGGCGACGCCTTCCGCAATTTCCAGCGCGCCACCACTGTTTTCGGCAGCACCACCGCCAAGAAAAACTGCTATTGTATTAGCGTCAAATCCAAAGTCCGCTACATCACCCCCCTCACCCAAAACCCCGACGACGCCACAGTCATCCGCATCACTGAACTCGACAAAAAAGTCAAAACCGCCATCAATAAATACCTCGACGACAAGCAATCCAAATACGTCGGTTTCGACTTCGACTTCAAACCTTACACCGCTGCCGAAGTCTAAAAATCATACTCTGAAGTCACGAAATCATGCTAAAATAAAATCAATACATTTCAAAACATAAACAGGAAAACCAATCATATGTGCACCGCCGTCGCCTACCATACTAACCACCATTATTTTGGCCGCAATCTCGATTACGAATTTTCCTACGGCGAAAACGCCGTCATCATCCCCCGCAATTTCCCATTCAATTTTCGCGAAATCGGCACCATGAACTCTCACTACGCCATCATCGGCATCACCTACCTCGCCCCCGACCAAAACGGCAACGATTATCCCCTCCTCTATGGCGCCATCAACGAAAAAGGTCTCGGCATCGCCGGGCTCAACTTCGTCGGCAACACCGTCTATCACGACCACGTCGACGGCAAAGACAATATTGCTCAATTCGAACTTCTTCCCTGGCTCCTCGGCCAATGCGCCACCGTCGCCGAAGCGAAAACCCTTCTCGCAAAAATCAACCTACGCAATTTCCCTTTCACTCCAGAACTCCCGCCCGCCGAGCTCCATTGGATGATTAACGATACCACCGGCGCCACCATCGTTGTCGAATCCGTCATGGACGGTCTCAAAATCTACGACAACCCCACCAACGTCCTCACCAACAACCCGCCTTTCGACGAACAATTCTTCCACCTGAACAATTACATGAATCTCTCCGCCTCCGCCCCGGTCAACAACTTCGCTCCCGACCTTCCCCTCACCGAATACAGCCGCGGCATGGGTGCCATCGGTCTCCCCGGCGACCTCTCCTCCCAGTCTCGCTTTGTCAGAGCTGCCTTCATCCGCACCCACTCCCGCAACAAACCCTCCACCTCAACAGAAAATCAAAGTCTCCACAACAACCCCTCCAGCCCGGCGGAAAACCAAACCGCCGCTCAAACCACTAGCAATCAAGACGCAACCCCCGCCAACAACCCCGACGAACTCGCCAGCATCAACCAATTCTTCCACATTCTCCACTCCGTCGAGCAGCAATACGGCTGTTGCGACCTTGGCAACGACAAATTCGAATACACCCTCTATTCCTCCGGCTACAACCTCGAGCAAGGCATCTTCTACTACACAACCTATACCAACCACCAAATCTCCGCCCTCAACCTCCACTCCGAAAACCTCGATTCCGACCAACTTATCATCTACCCCATCCTCGAAACCGAACAAATCCATCATCAAAACTAACCTCCAAGCCGCCCCAGAATACTCCATATCACCCCACAACGTGATATAATATATAGTATGTCAACCCCCACACCACAAAAGTTCAGCATCAATCCCGCCAATTCACCAAAATCCCATGTCCAAAAAGCCCAGAAAACCAAACAGCATCACCCCCTTCGCTTTCTAAAAAGCCTCCTCACCAACCGCTTCGCTTGGACTATCCTTGTCATCCTCGCCGAACTCATCATCCTTATCGCCCTCTACCTCCTTCTCTATAGCAACTTCTTCCCTGTCACCATTTTCGCCGTTTTCTTCTCCCTCGCCATCACCCTCTATATCATCAATTATTATCATAACCTCGAAATGCGCCTCCTCTGGGCCTTCATTGTTGTGAGCCTTCCCATCATCGGCCCACTCCTCTTCATCATCTTCGCCAGCAATGGCCGCAATCAAACCCTCCGCGACAAATGTAGCGAATTCGCCGCCAAGCTCAAAGCCTTCTACCCCAATAACTCCGCCCTCAGCGCCCTCCAAAAAGAAAATCCTGTCGCCGCCCTCCAAGCCCGCTACATCTGCGAAACCAACCACATCTCCCTCTCTAAAAACACTCAAACCACCTATTTCCCTGATGGTGAAACTTATTTCGAGCGCCTCCTTACCGACCTCAAAACCGCCCGATCCTTCATTTTCCTCGAATTCTTCATCATCTGCCCCGGTCGTATCTGGAACGAAATCCTTGCCACACTCCAAGCCAAAGTCCAGCAAGGCATCAAGGTCTACGTTATGTACGACGACATTGGCAGCATTTTCACCCTCCCCTCCCGCTATTACCGTGATCTCGAAGCCATCGGCATTCACTGCACTCCTTCCAACAAATTCAATTCCCGCCTCAACGGCTTTCATAACAACCGCGACCATCGCAAAGTTGTCGTCATCGACGGGCAGATTGGCTACACCGGCGGCATCAACCTCGCCGACGAATACGCCAACCTCAAAACTCTCCACGGGCATTGGAAAGACACTGGCCTCCGTCTCGAAGGCCCCGCTGTCACCAACCTCCTCACCCTCTTCCTTACCTCCTGGAACCTCCATAGCAAAACTCCCCTTCCCTTCGACCAATTCCTCCCCAAAAACACCCCAAAACTCCAGAATACTCTAAAACCTCAAAACACAAAATCCCCAATCTCCACAAAACCCGAAACAACCAAAAACTCCAAAACCACCACCCCACAAGAAGGCTACACTCTCGTCTACGGCTCCGGCCCCACCCCCATCTACGACCAACCTGTCGCCAAAAACGTCTACCTAAACCTCATCAACAGCGCCACCAAATCCCTCCGCATCACCACTCCCTACCTCGTCTGCGACAGCGAAATCATGAACGCCCTCGCCCTCGCCGCCGAAAAAGGCGTCAACGTCGAAATCATCACCCCACACATCCCCGACAAAAAAATCGTCTACCTCATGACCCGCTCCAACTATCTCCCTCTCATCGAACGCGGCGTCAAAATCTATGAATATAAACCTGGCTTCATCCACGCCAAAACCATGCTCTGTGACGACGACTACGGCATCTGCGGCACCATCAACCTCGACTTCCGCTCCCTCATCTACCATTTCGAATGCGCCGCCTGGATGTATCAAACCTCCTGTCTCGCCGATATGTCCACCGATTTCGAAACCACGAAAAAATCTTGCATCAAAATCACCCCCGAAACCGCCCGCCTAAAACAACCCCTCCGTCTCATCGCCGAAACCCTAAAAGTCTTCGCCCCACTTTTCTAACTATGTCCGCGAAACCTACCTCCAAAACAATCATCGCCGAACCATCCGCCGCACCAGTCGCCATCGTCCCCACCCTCTCCGACATTCGCAAATCCTGTGATTTCGTCACCACCCATGCCAAACACGTCCATCTTAACTCCAAAAACCTCTCCCACTTCGCAAAATCCATTGTCTCCCCGCCCGAACATTGGCTCGCCACCAACCCCCATAATCTGCTCTCGCTTCCTCTCCCTCTGCTCACTACGACCCTGCTTTATTTTGAAGTGATTGACTATTCCTTCTGGCCCGGCCCACCTGCAACTCCTTGCGCTCCAAAACCAGACCTCCTAACCATCACTCAACCGCCAACCTTAGAACCCGCTCCGCCAGCTCAAAAATCAGCTCAAAAATGGACTATTCCATCTCCCGATGGCCCGCTCGACGGCTCCACTGCCCTGCTCTACCTACTCCTCACGAAAGCCAGAAAACACCTCGCTAAAACTCAGTCACACCCCACAGCCCCATTCAACTTTGCCGAGTTCTCTGATGTGGATTTCCACCATTTCTTTCATCCTGCCGGCACCATCGGAAAAATCCCCCTCCTCGCCGAACGTTCCCAGGCCCTCCGCGAAACCTCCCGCATCCTCCGGAACCAACTTAACAACGACTTCTTCGCCGCCATCAAAATTTTCACCTCCGACGAGCAACTTTTCCATTTCCTCATCACTACCTTCCCCTCCCTCCGCGACCAACGCACCTACCCTCCCGTAAGCAAGGCTGACCGACACACCAGCACCAACAAAGCAGCCTGCCAGCCCCAAACCATCCATTTCTATAAGCTCGCTCAGCTCCTCAGCTCCGACCTCCTCTTCGTCCGCCACCATCTCGAGCACATCAAAGTTGACGCCCAAAACCTCCCCGGCTGCGCTGATTACAAAATTCCCCAAACCCTCCGCGCCCTCAACCTAATTTCCTACAGCCCCGAACTCTCCGACCTCGTCGACACCAAACGCCTCATTCCAGAAAACTCACACCTCGAAGTCGAAATCCGCGCTGCTACCATCTCCGCTATCAGCTTCCTTCACCATGTCCGTCCAGACCTCTCCCCCATCCAAATCAACGACCACCTCTTCCTAAACTCTCGCCAACTCATCAATCCCCAACCCTATCACCTCACCCGCACCACGAACTACTAGTGTGCTATAATAAACCAAAAGGAGAAAACATGAGCAATAACCCCAATCAATTCAACGCAACCCCTACCGACAATCAGGACAACCCATGGGCAGACCTCGAAAACATGCCAAAAGACCCTATTACTACCACCGAAGTCGCCAACCCCGCGCCAGAGGCATCGACCCTCGACGCGTCAGAAACCCCAGCAACTACCACTGAAACCACCCAGACTCACGAGAACCTCATCAATGTCAACATCAAGAACCTTTCTCCTGAAGACGATTTTTCCCAAGTCGCCAAATCCCTTTATCTCGTTGACCAATATATCTTCCCTGATTTGTTCGGCGACGAAGAAAAAGCCAAGACTTTCGCTCCAGCCCTCTTTAGTGACGATCCAAATGCACTCTTCTCATACAACAAAACTCTTGTTGCTAAAGATGATGACGGCAACATCGCCGGCATCATCGTCTATCGCGACGCAGAATGCACCCCATGGGACACGACCGCTGTCACCGAGCGCTTCGCCGCCACCGGCATCGAACTTCCCGAAAATTTTGTCCGCGCCAATGAAAATTACATGAAGAAAATTACCGACGCCGAACTCCCAGAAGGCGCTGTCGAAATCGAATTCGTCGGTGTCCGCAATGAGTATCGCGGAAGCGGCATCGGCAGCAAGCTTATCGCCTCCGTGCTCGACAGTCCCGAATACACCGAAGCTCACCTCGACGTCCTCGATAGCCATCCCGGCGCCCGCAGCCTCTACGACAAACTCGGTTTCATGCCAGATGGTGACAAATTTCCCAATTACCCCGATGGTTCCGAAGGCGTCCAACATATGATTCTCAAAAAATCCGAACAGACCCCAGAAACCGCTTAATTCCCAAAACCACGCTAAATTTACCAAAGGACCGTCATCACTAGCGGTCCTTCAACATTTCTCAACACACTGCAGAATATCATCAACTCACAAAAAATGGAGCCATTGGCAGGGATCGAACCTGTGACCTGCTCGTTACGAATGAGCTGCTCTACCAACTGAGCTACAATGGCAACACCCTCATTATACCACACTTCCTCCCCTTGAAAGCCATTTTACGCCAACTCAAATACCCAAGCGCCCAGCCCAGAAACTCAAAAATATAAAAACTCGAATAATTTCGCACCCTCTTCCCCCATCATCAACAAAGGCGACAGACACGGAACTACGCATAGAAACCACATTTTACGCCTAGCTCCCACCTCAATTTTCACATTTTTCGAAGATAAAACACTCCATTTTCACACATTTTTCGAAGATAAAACGACCATTTTCCGCACATTTTCCAAAGATAACCATTTTTTTTACTCAGCTCTCCGCCCCAGCCGCCGCCCCGCCAAGTAATTCTTATTGAACAAATTATTTATGTTGAGCATAATTCATTCATTAGATAGATATATCTCGATATCGATTGTAAAAAAGGAATAGGTATGTGCTATATCGACAATATTATCACCAAAGCTAAGGCATAAAGCCTAAACTCCATACATAGAACTACTTGACGGTTGCGGAGGCTGGGGCGGAGAAGACCCGAAAATCAAAGCTAGTGTCTCCAACTCGAAACCTAACTAATAACTAGCGGGCAAGACAACGAACAGAAAAACCCAAATAATAATCATTAGTAATGTTAGGCCCAGAAGCAGCATAATTATTTCCGTAAAAGCGCAAAACACGCCCAAGAACAAAATTAACATCATCGTCGACACTATAATAATCCACATCAGACGCCCAATAGTTGCCATAATCGCCAACCTTATCAAGCAGCTTCGTATCTTGATAAACTCCCCCACCTCGAACAAAATACAACGGAGCACTCGTCAATTTAACAACATCACTATTACTAACGCCATACGTAGTCCTCAGCTCAGTAAAATTGCCCGAACCTGGCAATCTCCAACCCTTTGGACAAACCGAACTATTTGAAGTAGTAGAATTATTACTCACGGTGACAGTATTACGCTGGTAATAATTTCCAGCGGTATAATGAGCATTCTTATCACCGTTCAATGTGGTCGGGGTCGTATAGGGTACGAATTGAGTAGGACAGTTCGCGAGATTATTCCTCCCCGAACCACAATCACTTGAAGCTGTCGGATTAATAATGCGATAATCACCCAAGCTCCATGACCGCTGACCAGATTCATTCTTATATATGGTGCCACTATCGGCAACCATTTCAGTGTAAGCTGGATTTTTTCCAGCATCACTCGGCGTCCAATTCGCGGTTACGTCAGAAGTCACCGAAGTAAGTGGAGTAGTCTGTTCGTTTAAGTCCAAGTCTAGGTTCTGTGTCATCCAACACTTACCATCCGCTAGTTTGGATACCCAGTAGTATTTGCCATCTCTCGTGTCTTTAAGCTGTTTGGAAGTACCTTCTGCGGAGGATGCACAGATTTCGCTTGTCATTTCCTGCATATTCGTAATGCCAGTAAGGTCAGAAATCTCTCTTGGGCTACTCACCACACTCATCGTCACCTGATTAGTATAAATACCAGCCGGTTTATCTGCCCCAATATTAG
>CANAUU010000004.1 GCA_947364965.1 uncultured Candidatus Saccharibacteria bacterium
GGTGGACGGGGAACGCCGCGCCGCTATTATGCGCAACCACTCTGCCTGCCATCTGCTGCAGGCTGCCCTGCGGAAGGTGATCAAAATGCGCCACGACGATCTCATCAACACTATAACGATGACAAGCGAAATCCAGCATCACCATCGAATCTACTCCGCCTGACACTGCCAACACTTTTTTCACTAGCAAAACTCCTTCATAAACCCTAGCGCATATTTCATCTAGCCCCTAATCTCCAGAAATTGCCAAAACCAACGCTATATGGTAATATTATAACATAATGAACCCTTCTAAAATCCGTAATTTCTGTATTATTGCCCATATTGACCATGGCAAATCCACCATTGCTGATCGCATGATGGAGCTGACGGGCACGGTCTCTGCGCGCGAAATGAAATCCCAACTCCTCGATTCTATGGAACTCGAGCGCGAGAAGGGAATCACAATTAAGCTTACTCCAGTTCAGATGAAGTGGCGCGATTATACCCTGAATCTCATCGACACTCCTGGCCATGTCGATTTCTCCTACGAAGTTTCTCGTTCTCTCCAGGCCGTCGAAGCAGCCGTCCTCGTCGTCGACGCAACTCAGGGCATCCAAGCCCAAACCCTCGCCAATGTCTACCTCGCCCTCGAGCAGGACCTCTACATTATCCCGGTCATCAACAAAATTGACCTGCCAGCTGCCGACGTTGAGAAAGTCAGCGCCGAAATCGTTAATCTTCTCGGCTGTTCGCCTGAAGAAATCATCCCAGTCTCCGGCAAAACCGGTCTCAATATTGACAAGATCCTTGATCGCATTGTTGAAACCGCGCCCGCGCCTCGTCAGCCAGCCAACCCGACCGGTGCCACTCGCGCTCTCATTTTCGACTCCTATTTCGATGATTATCGCGGTGTTATTCTCTATGTCCGCATTTTCGAGGGTAAAATCGATAAGAACTCCGAAATTCGCATGATGGCTGCCGCGACGAATGGTCTCGCCCTCGAAGTTGGCTCACTTACGCCCAAAATGGCTCCGCAACCCTATCTCGAGGAGGGAAGTATTGGCTATATCGTCACCAACCTGAAGACTACTCGCGAAGCCAAAGTCGGCGACACCGTCACCTTGGCTAAATCTCCTGCCCCTGAACCTCTCCCTGGTTATAAAAACGTCCTACCATTCGTCTATGCTGGGTTCTTCCCGGTCTCCAACGACCAATATCAAGATCTCAAAGACGCCGTCGAGAAACTCGCTATGTCCGATTCCGCTCTCCATTTCGAGCCGGAAAATTCTCCTGTTCTCGGCTTCGGTCTCCGCATTGGCTTCCTCGGTTTATTACACATGGATATTATCCGCGAGCGGCTTGAACGTGAATTCAATCTCGATCTCGTCGTCACCAATCCTAGTACTAACTACGAAGTGACCTTAAGCGATAGCGAGAATCTCAACATTCGTTCCGCCGCTAACCTCCCTGACCAATCCCTAATTCAAGAAATCCGCGAACCTTGGGTAAAAGGCGAGATTATTCTCCCGCAAGGCATGATTGGTGGTGTCCTTGGTCTCATCAATGAGAAACGTGGTCACCAAACCAACTTGAGTTATATCGAAGATCGCGCCGTTATCGATTTTGAAGCCCCCATGGCGAACCTTCTCACCGATTTCTATGACCAACTCAAATCTATCACCTCCGGCTACGCCAGTTTTAATTATGAACTTTCCAATTACCGTGCCGAAGACCTTGTGCGACTTGATTTTCTCGTGGCTGGAAATCGCGTGGATGCTCTGAGCCTCATGTGCCACCGCTCCGAAGCCGACGCGCTCGGCCGCGAAATCACGAAAAAACTCAAAGAAGCCATTCCTCGCCAGAACTTCGAGGTCGCCCTCCAAGCCGCCATCGGCGCGAAGATCATTGCTCGCGAAACCATCGGCGCCTATCGCAAAGACGTCACTGTCAAAATCCATACCGGCGACCGTGATCGTAAAGCTAAGCTTCTCGACAAACAGAAAAAAGGCAAAGCTCGCATGAAACGTTTCGGTAAAATCGATATTCCTTCCGAAGCTTTCACCGTTATGCTGAAACGCGATTAATCTATTGCTTATTCGCCGCTATCAAGACGTGTTCAAACAATGCTGTCACGGTTAGCGGCCCTACGCCTCCGATTTTCGGCGTAATCGCTGCGAGATCATCTCGCTCGCGCACACTATCATCCACATCTCCGACCAGCACTCCACCTTCGCTCGCCGTCCCCGCATCAACCACAACCGCACCTGGCCTTAGCATATCACCTTTTATCAGATGCGCCGATCCTGTCGCGCTAACTATCACGTCGAAGTCCTTCAATTGATTCAAATCATCACCCCGCCTAAACACCGTCACATCGTATCCCGAATCTTCCCACATCCTGAACAGTGGCGCGCCAATCAGCCTCCCTCGTCCGACCAGCGCAATCTTTTTCTGCGTCAGGTCGATATCATATCCTGCGAGTAGCCAATTTATTGCCGTCGCCGTTGCCGACTCGAACTCTGCCTGCTCGCCATTCGCAATTCGCTCTTCGGTTCCGAGCCCATCAACATCCTTCGCCGCCACAATACTCCCCACTACCGCATCGGTTTCAGTTGGATCTTTCAACGGCAACTGCACAATCACACCATGTATATCATCCCGCGTATTCGCTTCGCGTACCGCTGCGTCTACATCCTCTCGGTGCCAATCCTCAACTTCGACCCCAATGTCTTCGCCGTAGCGCTGTTTCAAATGCACATATTTCAGAATCACCGAGCTATCATTATTCCGAATAATCACTAACTTTGGCACTATCTTCCGTGCCCGCAACACGCGCACCATGTGCGCCTGATTTTCTTTCATATACCCCGCCAACTCCGAGCCACAAAGCAACTTCATCTCTCCTCCTTATCACTTTACCTATATGCTATATAGGCCGACGCTAAATCATTTCAACTTATCCTTCGTTGTCATTTCCACTGGCTCTTGTTCTAGAACTAGCCCAAATTTCTCCGCCACCGTTCCAACAATTTCCTCTCGTGCCGCCGCTAGGTCTGCATAACTCTTCGCGCTCTCGTTTATCAAAACTAACGCTGCTTTGTCGCTCACGCGCATCCCCCGCATAATTTCTCCCTTCAGCCCGCACGCCTCAATCAGCCATCCAGAATTAATCTTTCCACCCCCATCCTTATTTCGCCATAGCGGAATGCCCTGACTTTCTGCCGCATCTGCTCCGGCCTTGTCGACGTGAATATTCTTGAAAAAACTCCCTGCGCTCGCCACCTTCTCCGGATCGGGTAGTTTCTCATTCCGGATAATCGACACCATCCGTCGAATGTTTTGCGGCGAAAAATCCGTTTCCTTATGCTCGTCAATATATCGCTGCAGGGAATTATAAAACGGCGGTTCTAAATTCTTCGCTTGAAGTCGCACCGTCACTGCCACGATGAAAAACCTCCCCGCATCTTCGCCATGATTAAAACGCGTATGTCGATACCCCATTTTCATTTCATCTTTCGTGAGTGTCACGAATTCCCGCGTCTTCGTATCGAAAGCCTCGACATTCTTAATCACTTGTGCAATATCTTGTCCATACGCCCCAATATTTTGAACTGGCGCCGCCCCCAAAGTCCCCGGGATCAAACTCATCGCCTCAATCCCGGAATATCCTCGTTCACACGCAAAACCCACAAAATCATCCCAAACTTCTCCTCCCATCCCCCGAAGCATAATCTCTCCGTCGCTCTCGTCAACAATTTCAATTCCGCGCAATTTGTTTATAATTACTACTCCCGGAAATCCCTCATCATGTCCCAGCGTGTTCGCTCCACCACCCATCATCCAGACCGGCAGCCCCTTTTCCTCAGCGAACTTAAAAGCCTCCGCGACATCCTCCTTCGACTCCACTTCCAACACAAACCGCGCTGGCCCGCCCAATCGCATCGTCGTAAGTTCAGAAATCAAAACATTCTCTCGAATCTTCATTACTACATTATACCACACCTCCGTCGACCTTATTCTGGACTATCCTTAACTCGGGTAGAAAAGTATAGATAAACGAAGAATCTTGACCTGACTACTTTTTCAAAACTGGTCAGGCAGAATTTGTGTTATAACAGGGGTAAACAGCGTTCGAAAAGCGGACAAAAATGCGCATTTTGTCCGCCCTGCTCGGTTTTTATTGATTGAAGAGTTTAGATCATGATTTTCTGGTATCTTCTCCGCCCCAGCCGCCGCCCTATCAAGTAGTTTGCTTCTTGCTTATCTTTCCATGTGATGCGTTTTGGGGATGAGTTTCGTTTCGCAGGAAGTCTATAGGCGATTTGTTGGACGTCTTTAGTTTTCTGCGGAACTTGAAGCATACATAGCGTGATATCGAATTGTAAAAAAGGAATAGGTATGTGCTATATCGGAACTATATTATATATGGATATTTGGAGGGCTTCCATATTATAACTACTTGGTAGGTGCGGTGGCTGGGGCGGAGGAACCTTAGAGAGTTGGAACTGGTGCCCCAAGCCCCAAGCCCGAACTAATGGTTAGCGGGCGAGGCAGCGAACGGAATATCCAGCATGTTTAGCGCTAGAATACGCTGAATCAATAAAATCGGCATCGTTAAAAACTAGACCCAGTGCATGAGTGACTTCAGTGCCTTGAAAAGACAACCAATAACGACCATTAAGACCTGCATAAGCGAGCAAATCACTGTCTTGCCAAACCATACCATTTCTTACAAAATATAGTGGGGCACTAGCTAGCTTGCCTACATCGGAACCTATTGAAGAAGCCTCTATTAAACTATTGAAGCTATTATTGGATCCTGGCAACTTCCACCCCTTTGGGCAAATCGAACCAGTGGCTTGCTCTTCCGTAGCTGCCTCACCTGTCCCCGCCGTGGCCGCGTTCCATTGATAGTGATTACCGACAATGTAATGAGCTAATTCAGCATTATTCTGAGTAGTCGGGGTACTGTAGGCTGTAAATTGTTCCGGGCACTGCGCGAGATCATTTCTCTGAGTACCACAATTATTAGGAGCCATAGGATTTATAATACGATAGTTTCCAAGGTTCCATGACCTTTGCCCTAGATGGTCTGGAAGAATAGTTGAAGCATCAGCAATAGTTGCTGTCGGCTCAAATAGATTTTTGTCTGTATGACCTTCAGCTGCGGATTTAACGTTGGATGGTATCCAGGCCTCTTTTACGTCTGAAGTCTCCGGAATAAGCAATACGCCAGTCCCCGCATCGGCTCCAGCAAGACCATATGTTAGGTCCAAGTCAAGGTTTTGCGTCATCCAACAATTATTATCGGCTAGTTTCGTCACCCAGTAGTATTTGCCATCCCGGACGTCTCTGAGTTGTTTGGTTTCATATATTGTACTGGCATTACAAATTGCGGTTGTCATATCTTGCATATTGGCAATATCGGTCAGTGTAGTTTGTAGTGGGCTACTCACCACACTCATAGTAATCGTATTCTTATAAGTATCTGCTGGTTTCTGGTCATTAACCTTAGCCGCAAAACTTAACATAATATTCTTTGTATCTGACGTTATCTTCTTATTAGTATTCTCTACTAACTTATCACCATGACCAGATACTGATACTGCTTTGTAGACTGCTCCTTCTGGAACAGTAGTTCCTTCACTAGCACTATAGCCCCAAGTATTCACATCCATATCATCATAAGTCTTAGCAGCACTAGTCCCAGCAATCACATTATTACTATCTTTCTGCCCCACTAGGTTCACACTACTACCTTTGAGATATACAGCATACCCTCCAGAGTTGGAAACATTAACACTTGCAAGTACATTTACTTGTGCAGACTGTCCAGCTGCTGTGGTCGGGGTCAGTGCTGTCGACCCAGAAGCTGGAGAGAAGGAAATCCCAACCGTTGATGGAATATCGGCAAGGGGCATGATCCCAGCATCCTCATTGCTCTGAGAGTTGACAGAAGAGGAGTTCTCCTCGTTCTCGCCTTCCATCGCATTCGCTGGCGAACTCACAAACGGGTTTACCAATAAAAATGCCAGCACAGCCAAGCCCAAACAGCTCATTCCTTCGGCACAATTAACTTTTCTATTTTGGTTCTGTAGCATTGGCCCTCCTTTTGGGTATTAGACACCCGCTGAGCGTCGCCAAGCTTCAGCCATAGAAACCAAAACGACACCGCAGCAGGTGTCTAAGCCTGTATGAGCCAATCCGTGAGCGCAAACTGCACAGAATCGTACTGCATTGCTGCGATGCCGTCACCGGCATACAAAACTATGCAATTAAACGCTCACAATAAAAATACGAATTGGCTATACCATTTATACAAACTTAGACACCCTCATTATAACACACAAAAATAAACTTGTGCGGAAAAATCAAAAATCCAAAAAATCGTAAGGTCCCAAAACCACAACTAAAAACTCCACACAAAAACGCTTAAAAATCAAAATCCTGAAACCCAAAAGTCAACAAAAAAACGAGCCTCCGCTCGTAAAATCCATAAAATGGTGAGTCGGGAGGGGATCGAACCCTCGACACCCTGCTTAAGAGGCAGGTGCTCTAACCAGCTGAGCTACCGACCCGAATTGTTAAACCGACGAGCCACAACTCATCTACCGACAATTATATCACCATTCCCAAAAAAAGGAAGCCCCAAAATCCTCACGTATCACAAAGCCATGCGCATTTCAAAATCTCGCAAGTTCCACCCCCCCAAGTTAAAATCAACTCCTCACCCCGCCAAAATCCTCAGAAACCTCAAATCTGTTATATAATATGTATATGGTTAATCAGAAAACTTATCAAGAACCCAAACCCACCCTCGCAATTATTATCGGCCTCATCGCCGCAAGCATCATCATCGGTGCCTGTCTTCTCTTCGTCATGAATAGAAATTCCGCTAATTCCCCCGACAATCCAGAAGTTGCCGTATTGGAGGCTCTCCCCGCGCCTGAACTCTCCGACGGTATTCGTGGTAGCGAGTTCGGTATCGACAAGAACATCAACGAAACCACTCTCGACAAATATCTCGGTCGCAGTGATACGGTCTATCGCGATATGCGCATGCTAAAAGATCCGGGGAACTACGAAGCTATTGGCGGCGATTCCTACCTTTCCGGCTTCGTCGAAGGTTTTGAAATCGTTCCGCTGCCATATATCGTCAACGTCGATGGACTTCCCGAGGCAGTTGGCGACACTTATACTGGCAAAACTCTCTTCACAAAAGCCGCTGACGGCGAATATCGTGCCAATTACGCTGAATCTCTGCCAATTCTCGAATATCTTTTCCCGAAGGATAAAAACATCTTTCTCATGTGTGGCGGCGGTGGCTACGCCGGCATGATGAAGACTATGCTGACGAAACTTGGCTGGGACGAAAACAAAATCTATAACGTTGGCGCCTACTGGTCTTACAATGGCGACCATAATATTATCGTCAAAAATACCAATTATGGCGACACGACCTACGATTTTTGGAAAGTCCCCTATCACGACATTGATTTTAAGACTCTACACGAGCTAAAAAGTGAAAAATAAACTTGCCGTCATTATTCCGACTATTTTCGTCGTCGTCCTCGCGGCTGCTTGTGCTTTCTTTATTCTTCGCCCGACATCCTTTCGTCTCGACGAAGAGTACTATAGCGAAGACATGATTCAGCCCATTTCTGCTACTGATTTACAACGCCTCATCGACAAGAAATCTTCCTTTGCAGTCTTTGTTTCGCAGCCCGCTTGCCGCACGTCCGATGATCTTAAGAAACATATCCAATCTTTCACTGCTGAACATTCTCTGAAGTTCTACGAAATCGCTTTTTCCGAGCTCAAAACTCTTCCCGTTGCCGACGCGGTGCGTTTTTATCCTAGTTTTCTTATCTTCGAAAAGGGCAAGTTGGTAGATTTTCTCGAAGCCGATAGCGACGAAGACGCTCCCGCCTACACTTCGCTTGACGGATTTCAGGCTTGGTTTACAAAACGAGTTGCCTTATAGGAGGCCACTTTGTTGTCCAAGGCATCTCCGAACTCCCTAGCCTCCTCATCCCGCGTGAAGCCTGCCACCGCGACTTCTAAATCTGCTACCAGTTCCTCCCGTAGTGAAATCTCTACTCCACTTCCCGTCGTCCGAAAAATGTGTAATTTATGCGAGCCTCTACTTTCTGACAAGACTCGCAAAATGTTTGAGCCTGGCTGTGGCACTGGCAATTTTCTTGCCGAAACTCTCTCCCGTCGTCTCGAAACAATCTCCAATCCGCATGATGCTCTTGTTGCCCTCTCTAATCTTTATGGCGCCGATATCAATGCGGATTATCTCATCACTGCCCGCAGTCGCCTAAAGTCAATTATCCTCCAGCGCCTTCCCGGCTCTTTTCTCGACTACCGATTTCTTCCTCTCGTCGACCTTTTTCTTCAGTCGAACCTTATTCAGGGTGACTTGATCGATCATTACGAGAAAATTACTTTCGTCGATTGGCAGCCAATTTCCGAATACAACTTCCGCGCCACTCCAACTCGATTAAGCGATATGTTGGACCAAACAGCGTCCGCGTTATCAAGCAAAGTCTCAGCAAAAACAGCCCCCAATCTTTTGCAAAACATTCCGGAGCAAAACCATGTCTGATTTTCCAAATGACACACCAGGAAAAGCCACATTCAGCCTCCGCCCCGAGCAACAGGCTGCCATTGATCAAACCTACCACTACTGGCAGCAAACTTCTTCTCCTAAAGTTCCCACCAATGACTCAACCGTCAAATCCTCCCAACCCCAAACCCTTTCCGTCGACATCCCTTCTACTAAGCCTTCTCCACGTCAATTTCTCTGGAATGCGAAACCCCGTTTCGGTAAAACTTTCGCTGCCTATGAATTTGCTCGGAAAATCAATGCCTGGCGTATCCTTATTATAACGAACCGCCCCGCCATTTCCGACGCTTGGGCTAGCGATTTTTTCGCCCATGTCGCGCCGAAAACCAATTACATCTTTGCTAGTGCTAAGCCTCATTCCTGTTCGACGCCCACCACTACTAAAATCTCCCCACCAACACCCGCTATTAGTACCGACATTCTCCCCGCACAAGCCTTGTCAAATTCTCGCATCTACTCCCGTTCCGAACTCATTCGCCGCCCCGAACTTCTCGCACGCCCGCTCGTCTTCTTCATCTCGCTCCAAGACATCAAAGGCAAGGACCTTACCTCCGCCGATTTCAAGACCAAAAATCAGTGGATTTTCGACGTCGAAAAAGGTTGGGACTTGCTCATCATCGACGAAAGCCACGAGGGAATTAAAACCGCCAAAACTTCTGCCGTCCTCAACCAACTAAAGGCCAACTTCACGCTCTACCTTTCCGGCACCCCCTTCCGCGCCCTCGCCGATCAAGATTTCTCCGCCGATCAAATCTTCAACTGGACTTATCTTGATGAGCAAAAATCCTATCGCGACCGTCCACGCCTTGATTTTCGCATTTGCAATCTTTCCGATTGTTTCGCATCAAACGATCATCAACCCCGCCCGCTTAATATGTCATCGCACTTGCCTCTCGACCTAGGTGAACTTTTTCAGACCTCTGGGGCTCAATTCGCCTATCCCGTCGCCGTTCAATCCTGGCTGGATTATATGGCGCTGATTTTCCGCTCTCAGCCCGACCTCCATCACACTTTTTGGCTCCTCTCTAAGGTTAATGATTGTAAAGCTCTTCAAATCGTTCTCGCCCAGCACTCATTCTTCCAGGATTATAAGGTCGTTCTCGCCGCTGGCAAGATGTCGAGCAGCGCTGTCCTCTCTAACGTTCGCAGTGCTATTGGTTCTCGACCTGATCAAGCCAAAACCATTACTCTTTCCTGCGGGCGTCTTACCACCGGCATAACTATTCCGGAGTGGGCCGCCGTTTTTATGCTGTATAGCACAAATGATCTATCCCGTCTCAGCTCTGCTCAATATCTCCAAACCGTTTTCCGCGCCCAAAATCCCAATCCCGCCAGCGCACAGACGAAAACCAAATCCTACGTCTTCGATTTTGCGCCCGACCGCGTTCTCACCATTCTCCAAGATTACGCCCAGAGCCTATGTAATCTTCCGCCCGACCGCGCCCTTCCGGAACTCCTAAAGTATCTCACCGTCAGCACTCTTAATGCTAGCAAGAATCAGTTCACCCTGCTCGGCGCTGTTGATGTAATGGAACTCCCGCGCCGTCTTGTTGCGCAGGAAATTGTCGATGGTGGCTTCGTCTTTTCTAATAAACTATTCAATATTCACAATATTTTCCATGCCTCCGCCGCTGCTCAAAAAGTTATTAATAAACTTACCGCCCTTCGCAAAAACCGTCTTGAAAAGTCTCCCAGTCAACTCCCTCTACCCACTACGAAGCTTGACGCTGCTGGTCAACCACTTACTAATCCCGAGCTAATCAACCAGGCATTTCAAGAAGTCCTCAAAAACCCTAAATACCGCAAATTTAATTCCCAGACTCGCCAGAAACTCCATAATCTCGCCCTTCTTGAAACTATGGAAAACTTTGCGCTCGACGAGCTTTCGCCTGCCGACCAAATTAATTTCGAAAATGCTCTTCGCGAAGTCCGCGATACCGCTAGTCGTCTTGCTCGCCGGCAGAAAAAACGCGAAGAAGATAATTATCGTGATAAACTCCGCGGGTTTTCGCGCACAATTCCAATGCTACTCCATACTTATGGCGAGCCTAACTTCACGTTTTCCGACCTTGCCGAAAAAATCCCCGACCAGATTTTCTTGGAACTTACTGGTCTTACAAAATCAGATTTCGCCCTCCTCCGTCGTGAGCAATATTTCAACGAACCAAACTGCGACCTCGCAATCCGCGAGTTCATGCGCCGCGAAAAATCCCTCGCAAATTACTTTCTTCCCGACGCCGATCAAGATATTTTTGACTTCATACCTCTCCAGTACGGCACGCGCGTCCTGACGCCAAAGTTCACGGCCGAAAAATTACTCCAAAAACTCGAAGTTGCTCGCCCAGGAATTTTCCGTTCTCGCGACCATAAATTTTTCGACCCCGCTGCCAAAAGTGGCGTCTTTCTCACGCTCATCATTAAAAAACTATACCAAAATCTGCGCCCAGATTTTCCAAGCGATCGCGATTGTTTATTTCATATCCTAACCCATCAAATCTATGCTTGGTCCCCCGACGAAATTTCTCACCGCATTGTCAAAAACACGGTCTTGAGCTTCATTCGCACAAACTCACTCCATTTTTCCGATGCCGAAATCGCGAAAATCAGTCACAACTTCCTAATCTTTAATCCGATTTTAGAGGCACAAAAATCGCCACGCTCAAAAATTAATTACCCATGGAAGGAAAATATGAAATTCGATGTTATCGTTAGCAACCCACCCTACCAACTCGGCCGCCGCCAGATTTACGCTGATTTCTATCGGCTTGCCGTTGACCTTGATCCGGAATTACTATGTATGATTTTTCCGCAAGGCTGGCAAAAACCCTGTAATCACAACGGCCTCGGCCAACTCAACTGCACAAAATACAAACGCGACTCCCATATCGTCAGTATCGATAATTACAATCAAAAATCTGCCGAAAAACTATTCCCCAACATCGGCACTGGTGGTCTAAATATCATCCTGCGCGATCGCAATTATGACAATCACGGCAGTATCCCGCAGCTCCTTGCCGGTTGCGAAGCTTCTCCTCTTGTCCTGCCGCTCAATGCTAGCGAGATCTCTAAACCTGCTGAGCTTTTGTCATTCATCGAGCAATTCAAATACTTACCAAAGATTGAATCGCTCGGTTCTGCTCGCAAGCCCTATGGTTTTTATTCCGACCCCTTGCGTCATCCAGAAAAATATCATCTCGATCTTCACGAAACGCCGCAAACTCCCGATGACGTTCGCCTTTTTGGCCTCCTTTCTGATGGTAGTCGTGGCTACCGCTACATTTCTCGCGCTAGCCTCCCGAAAATTAGTAATAATATCGACCAGTATAAATTGTTCATTCCGAAAGCCTGGGGTAATATGGCCACGAATATCGGTCTTGGCGGTTCATATTCCAATATCTGCGTAGCGTCGCCAGGTGATGTTTGTTCCGAAACTTTCATCGAGTTCGGCCCCTTCGCTTCGCAGGACGAAACCATCAAAGCCGCGAAGTACTTCATGACTCAGTTTTTTCGCGCCCTGCTCTTCCTAGCCAAAGACACCCAAAACACCACGAAAGACAAATATTGCTATATCCCGCTGCCTGATTTTAGTGAATCGATTTGGCAACTCAAAATCTCCGAGCTTGATCCAGCGCTCTTTGATTTATACAATGTTCCGCCCGCTACACGCACTTTCATTTCTGATAACGTCCAGCTTCGCAGTGAAGCCAATATCGAAATCCTATAGTGCGCAGTAATCTGCCAGCCTCTATCATTATCACGATATTTTTCATGTTCCGTAATAATTTGTTATAAAATATATTAATTTTCATAAATATAAATTAAAAAACATGAAAAATTTTTGTCATGTAATATCTCAAAAACTGTTCAAAAATAAAATAAAAAATTTTTTTGAACCATTTTTCGCAAGATTCTTTGACATTTTTATGTATTTTTTGATAGAAATAGAAAAACGCCGCGAAAATCTTTTCCAAAACTTATTTTTATATATCGCAACTCAAAAGTAGCATGGTGGTCATATAAAAATCCTACACTGGTTTTACAATTCGACAGGGAAGGAGTATAATATAAACAAGCGCGCCCGTAGCTCAGTGGATAGAGCACTGGCTTCCGGAGCCAGGTGTCGTAGGTTCGACTCCTATCGGGCGTACCAGTATAAGGTCTGAACGTTGGTTCAGACCTTATACTGTATTGGTCAAATTAAAACTCTAATTTATAATAAATAAGAACAATGTTTACCACCATATATTATTCACCATTCGGGCCCATCTTTCTTCGCGCCGATGATAATGCCTTACTCGAACTCCATTTTATCGACGAAGCCATCCTTAATGCTGATCCAAAATCTACTAATTCTAATAACGCCACCACGAATTCATTAATCCTAGGTGCTACTTTCCGCTGGCTTGACCAATATTTTGCTGGCCAACAGCCAGATTTTCTCCCGCCTTTTCGCCTTGACCTCACGCCATTCAATTGTCGCGTCCTCGAAATCGCTAGCCAAGTTCCATTCGGCGAAACCATAACCTATGGCGAAATCGCCGACATCATAGCCGCCGAACGCGGACTTTTCAAAATGGCCGCCCAAGCCGTCGGCACCGCCATGCGCAAAAATCCCATTTGCCTTATCATCCCGTGCCATCGCGTCGTCGGCGCCAACCATCGTCTAGGTGGCTATAACGGCAATTCCGCCCGCAAGCGCCAACTTCTCACTCACGAAGGCGTTAACACTACACAGCTCATCTAAACTATGTATAAAACATCATCTCCAGCACTCTAGGCACACCCACCCTATCGCAAACCTCTACTCTGTGCTACAATAATAGATATGCACCGGTAGCTCAGTGGATTAGAGCATCTGTCTTCGGAACAGAGGGTCGTAGGTTCGAATCCTATCCGGTGTACCATGCTTGATATTTGTTAAGTCAAGCCACCGTCATACAACGTTAGATAATTGTAGGGAGTCATGAATGACTAAGGCAGACGAAATTAAGGCAATGATGAAGGCTTATAAAGAAGGCGCAGATAAACGTATGAAGCTGGCGAAGGAGTTGCTTGCCAGCATCGATGCGGAAGAACAGCCAAAGAGCCAGGGCTCAAAGAGTGGGAGCTGCTAGTATATATGTGGAGCGAAGCCTACGAAGATTGGATGGGAGGGAAAGAACCCGACCCAGCCGATTATGCAGAAGAAGATTATCAAAAGTTTCAGGAAATCATTAGTGGAGAAGAACAAGAATAATTCACAAGCCAATCCGGACGTAATCCCAAACGGGGCTATTGACGGGAAGACCCAGTCTCCGAAACATCTCACCAATGCAACTTCTGATAAACCAGCAGCAAATCTTGCCGCAGGCGAATCAGATTCGGGAACTCCGCAGCCGCCAATCGTCATCTCGCCAGCGCAATCGCGCCCAACAATCGAGCCCGAACACACGCGCAAATCTCGCAAACCAATCATCGTCGTAGTCGTCGTTATTGCTCTAATCGCTGCAGTAATCGCCACTATTTTTCTCATTCACGACCATCTCGAAAACCAGCGCCTTGATGCCGAGTCGGTCGTCCTCAAGGAAAATCTCACCATTGAATTTGGTCAGTCCGCAAAAGTCTCCGATTTCCTCGCTAACCTCAACGGCTCAATTATTGAAGATAAGCCCATCGATACTGAGCAACTTGGTCAGCAAGAAATCACTTTTGAATATATTAACGTGAAGAACCGCAAACGCCCTTCAAAATTCACCATAGAAGTCGTCGACACAACAAAACCGAAGATCTTTGGCGGCAATACCTATACTGTATATACCAACCATCAAGGCGAACTGACCGATTTGATGATGAGTGGTGATAATGTTGACGATAATCCTGTTCGCGAAATCCACGGCAGCTACGACATTAACAAGCCCGGCACATATGAATTAAAATATAGTATTACTGATGCTAGTGGAAATCAAACCGTAAAGCCTTTCACGCTCAATGTCATCAATCCTCCCACAAGTTCTAATCCTCCTAGCCCACAACCCGAATTAACTCCAATCTCCAGTATTATCAAACAGCACAAAACCACCGAAACAAAAGTCGGCATCGATGTTTCACAGTGGCAGGGCGAAATTGATTGGGAAAAAGTAAAAGCCTCTGGCGTCGAGTTTGCTATGCTTCGCATAGGCTATCAGTATGGTTTTGATGGCGAATATGTTATTGACCCATATTTTGAAGCTAACCTCATTGGCGCTAAAGCTAACCAACTCCCAGTTGGTCTGTATTCTTACTCTTACGCCACGACTCCTGCCGAAGCCAGAGCCGAAGCCGAATGGATTTTCGCAACCCTCTCCGAAATCGCCAGCCGAAACCCCGAACTTCGGTCTAGCTCGTCCAGCTCAAACATCAACCTTGAGCTTGGCATTGCTTTTGACTGGGAAAATTGGAGCTACTTCAATACTGTCGGCATGAGTTTTTATACTATCAACAAAACCGCCGAGACCTTCCTAAAAACCGTAGAAGACGCCGGCTACAAGCCGTTATTATATAGCAGCAAAAACTATCTCGACCTAATCTGGCAACCTAGCCAGCTAGCGCAAAAAATCCCTACCATGAATACTTGGCTTGCTCAGTATTATCACTACGCGACTTACGATGGCGATTATCAAATCTGGCAAATGACTGATTCCGGACGAGTTCTTGGCATTAACGAGCCTGTCGACATCGACATCATGTACCTCAAACCAGGCAACCCAGCTGACACCTAGCCGCCAGTCTCGCTAAAATCATTAACCAAAAACCAGAAAGGATCTATATGTCTTCACAAGCTCACCAGCTCACTTGCCCACACTGCCATCGTGTTTTCGATGTTGATGAAAGTGGCTACGCAAGCCTCCTCAGTCAGGTTTCGCGTCAAGAAGTTGAGCAGGAAGTCCACGAAAAACTTGCCGCCGCTGCTCGCGAAAAGGAACAGGAATATCAACTCGCTCTCACGAAACTCAAATCCGAAAAAGATGCTGAGCTTGCCGATCTGACTTCTCGTGCGAAAGCCAAACTTGCCGCCGTCGAAGCCGAAAACAACACGAAGCTAGCCAATCTCGAAGCCCAGAAAAACTCTGAGCTTGCCGATTTGAAATCACAACTTTCAAGTGCTAAAACCACCCAAGAGCTCGCTGTCACGAAAGCCATTTCTGCAACCGAAAAGTCTCAGGAAGATAAGATTAAATCTCTCGAACTCGAGCGCATTGAGCTCCAGAACCAGCTTAAGAACCAATCCACCGAGCAAGAGCTCCTAACTGCTAATCTTAAAACCAAATACGAAACCGAGCTCAAAAGTAAAGACGAAATGATTGCTTACTATAAAGACATGAAAGCTCGTCTCTCCACAAAAATGATTGGCGAATCGCTTGAACAACACTGCGAGACCGAGTTCAATCAGCTCCGCGCTACCGGTTTCCGCAACGCCTATTTCGAGAAGGATAATGCCGTTTCTAAAACCAGCGGTAGCAAAGGTGATTATATTTTCCGCGAGTGCGACGAAGCAGGGAATGAAATCGTTTCTATCATGTTCGAAATGAAAAACGAAAATGAGACCACCTCAACCAAGCATAAAAACGAAGACTTCCTGAAGGAACTTGACAAAGATCGTCGCGAGAAAAACTGCGAATATGCCGTTCTCGTCACTATGCTCGAAGCTGACAGTGAATATTATAATACTGGCATTGTCGATGTTTCGCACAAGTTTGAAAAAATGTATGTCATTCGTCCGCAGTTCTTCATCCCTATAATTACGCTTCTTCGCAATGCTGCTCTTAACGCCCTCCAGTACAAAGCTGAGCTTGCTGAAGTCCGCGAGCAAAACCTCGATATCACGGATTTTGAAGAACGCATTACGAAATGGAAAGATAGTTTCAGTATTAATTCCGATCGCGCGAGTAAAAACTTCAATAAAGCCATCAAAGAAATCGAAGACAGTATCAAAAAACTCGAAAACACCCGCGATGCTCTCATTCAAACCGTCAAAAACTTCGAAACTGCCAACAAAAAACTCGACGACCTCACCATCAAGCGCCTTACTCGTGGCAATGCTACAATGACCGAAAAATTCGCCGCTCTCAAAAATGATTAATCCGCGACTATTAAAATCTGTCGTCTCTCAAAACGACTAGCAAATAAAACCAGCCCCCTCGCACGGGGCTGGTCATCTGTTCCCGAGTCGAATACCCGGACAATTCGTATGAGACTCCACTCTCTCCGAAATCTAGTATGCGTACTCGTAATTTTCTTCAGCAGGCTGTTCGTCGCTTTGAACTTCGACCTCGCCGGCTAAGTTTGCAACTTCTGCGCCAGAAAGCACTGCCGAAACCTTTACGGTCGTGCTATAGGTATCGGACGGCAAGGTATCATCAACCTTCGTTCCGAAGTTTAGTTGCAGATTAGTTGCGTTTGCTGAGAATACAGACTTGCTGTAAGCCTTCGTTTTGTCAGTAATTGTTCGGTAGTTAGTCGCTGCAGTCCCGGAATCCGTCACCGAGTATCCCCAAGTATTCTTGCCGAACGCCGAAAGCGCAAGATTACTTGCTGCAATCGGGCTAATCGCGGCTTGGTTTGTGCTATCCGCCGGCGACAACAAGGTATTGTCCGCCTCTACGTAAACGTCAAACCCTGTGCTGCTGTTGGTCCTCACCGCGAACGGCGTTGAGCCAGTCTGTGTCACACCATCGCTGGTTGGTCCAGCCGCAGTGACTGCCACATCCTGCGGACTTTGGCTAATCTCAATGTAGGGATTCACCGTAAAACTAACATTCAAATTGCCAGTGAACAACTCCACGTTCTCCTGGGGCGCTTTCACGTCAAACCCTACAGTTAAGTCGGCCGTCTTGGTCGTATCGTCTGCAGCGAAGGCTCCGTCTACTCCAGGACAGATCATTGCCATCGCAACCAAACCGAACGTCGCAACACTGCTCGCAACTCCAACAAAACCGTATTTTGTTTTTGTGTTTAGTTTCATGTTTTTCCTTTTATGACCTTTGTGCTTAAATTATCTCAAACCATAAACGAATTGTCAACACTTTTTCCATAAAATCCTCCAAAATCATTGCAACCCCAGTTAAATCTGTGGAAAACTCCCAGCCTTAACTTACCACTTGCTTAAAATGAACCGAAACCACTCCAATCACCCCACAAACCATTATATTTATGCTAAAATAATAAACATAAAGTATCCTCCGAGGATACTGCCAGGGAGATGATATATGGATGAGTTAGAAATTCAGCGTAAGCGCCGCGAAAATGAAGAGCAGGCCACGCGCAATCGCGCGCGCATTCTTGGCCTACCATACCTCGATACTCGTGATTTCGAAAACACTATTCCTCTGGTTCCCGACGTACTCACCGTCGACCAAATGCACAAAGATTTCATCATTCCGCTCCAGGCCGGCACCGAGGAGCTCCCCTTCCGCTTCATGGTCACCAGTCAAACCCCAAACAGTCTCATCCCCGAACTCCGCAAAAAATACGTTGACCAGGGTCAGCACGTCGGCTTCTTCCTCATTTCGAAAGCCGCTTTTCAGGTTTTCATGCTCCGTTATGATCCTCCGAAGGAAGTTCACTACGACGACATTAAGATCGCCAAGGAAGGCGATTCCGAAACCATTGCCGAAGTCAGCCAGACTTTAAGTACCGTCTCCACCGAAAAGGTCTTCAACTTCCTCATCGATCAAGCCGATAAGCTCGGCGCTTCCGATATTCATATCGAGAATATGCGCACAGAAATCCGCATTCGTATGCGCGTCGATGGTATCCTTCATCCTGTTGCTAATATCGACAAAGATCGCTACCGCATTTTTATGGGCGAACTTTCCGCACGCGCCAATATCTCCACCGCTTCGACGAAACCCCAATCCGGCCATATGCAGCAGGAAATTCACCGCGACGGCGCTTCGCATCTTTTGAACATCCGCGTCGAGATGGTCCCGACCATGTATGGTCAAGACGCCGTTCTCCGTCTTTTTAACTTTGATGAAAGCCTTTTAAACCTTGACCTGCTTGGTCTTTCCGACACCGAAATGACGACCATCCGTGAAATCATTTCTCACCCTCGCGGTCTTGTCCTTATGGTCGGTCCGACCGGCTCCGGCAAATCCACTACCCTCTACTCGATTCTGAACGCCCTAAACACCACTGACCGTAAAATCATTACTCTTGAAGACCCGATCGAGTATGGCATCACGGGCATTTCCCAAATCCCGATTTATACCAACGACGGTGGTTCTTTCGCCGACGGTCTTCGCTCCGTCCTCCGCCTCGACCCGGATGTCGTCATGGTCGGTGAGATTCGTGACGCCGACACCGCCCGCACCGCTATCCAGGCCTCTATCACCGGTCATCTCGTCCTTTCGTCCTTCCACGCTAACTCCACCGCCGCTGCTTTCTCTCGCATGATTGATCTCATCGGTACTAACCCGATTTTCGCCAGTTCCATCCGCCTCCTCATTGCTCAGCGCCTCGTCCGCAAGCTCTCCGCTAGCAAAGAAGCTTACAAACCCGACGACGCCACCGCCGATTATTTCCGCCGCACGCTTGAAGGCGCCCCCGGCGCCGAAAACATCGACTTCAATAACCTTACGCTCTATCACCCCGTTTCCAGCGAAGAGGCTCCCTTTGGCTATCAAGGCCGCACCGTCATCATGGAGCAACTCGAAGTTTCCGACGAGATTCAAGGCTTCCTCCGCGGCGACATTGCCGATATTAGCACGAAGACCATCGAGTCTTCCGCCAAGCAGCACGGCATGCTCACCCTCGAACAAAAAGGCCTCCTTGCCGCTCTCCGTGGCGAAACCACCCTCGAAGAAGTTTCCCGCGTGATATAGTCTTGCGCACCAATTTGCTAGAAACCTAATTCCAACTAGGGCAGTTTCCGCAAAACCCAGGGAACTGATATATAATATATACATGGATAAACTTCTTCAATATTTCACCCCGGAGCATTATGATCTTCACCTCAAAATTGACCGCACGCACGATTTAATTGAAGGAACCGTTAAACTTCGTGGCGAAGCTAAATCCGATGTCGTAAAACTCCATTCCGTTGACATGGAAATTCTTTCCGTGGCTCTCGAAAACTCCGAAAGCACCACCTCTGCAAACTCTAAAAACGCTACCATCGCAAAACCCAACATTAGCCCCATCGAACAACTCCTCGATTTCAAGCACGCAGACGGCATCCTTGAAATTTTCCTCCCATCAGCGAGAGAAGTCGAGCTTACTATCACTTTCAAAACTCATCTCAATCAGAACATGGAGGGCTGCTATCTCTCGACTTACGAGTATCAGGGCAAAACCCGGAAAATCGCTGCCACCCAGTTCGAATCGCACTACGCCCGCGAAACTTTCCCTTGTATTGATGAACCCGCTGCGAAAGCCTCTTTCTCGCTCACGCTCGAAATCCCTGACCTCTCCGCGGATGACGTCGTCCTTGCGAATACTCCGCTAAAATCCCGCACGACGCCAAGCTCGGACGTCTCATCAAAGCCTAAGCCCACGACTAATAATCGCTTTACCTTCGAGTCTACCCCACGCATGTCGACTTATCTCCTCGCCTGGGTTATTGGTCCGTTCCAAAGTGTCTCAACTGTGAACAAGCACGGTATCAAGGTCACCTCATACGCCGCTCCAAATCAGCCGAAAGAATCCCTCATCTTTGCGAATGAAACCGCCGCCCGTGCCCTCGACTTCTACGATGACAAATTCGGCGTAAAGTATCCTCTTCCGAAGCTTGACCAGGTCGCCCTCCCCGATTTTGAAGCTGGCGCTATGGAGAACTGGGGTCTCGTCACCTATCGCGAGTCCTGTCTCCTCGCCGATAAGAACGCTGCCCTCGAGACCAAGCAATCCGTCGCCATCACCGTCGCTCACGAACTTTCCCACCAATGGTTTGGCGACCTCGTCACTATGGCCTGGTGGGACGATCTTTGGCTCAACGAATCCTTCGCGACCATGATGGAATTTGTTGCGACCGACGCCCTTTACCCCGAGTTTAACATTTGGCAAGATTTTTTCACCTCCGACTGTCTCGCTGCTCTCCGGCGCGATTCCCTCCATGGCGTCCAAGCCGTCCAACAGGAAGTCCACGATCCCGCCGAGATTGCTACCCTTTTTGATTCGGCTATCGTCTATGCGAAAGGCGCCCGCCTCATGCTTATGCTCTACCGCCTCATGGGCGACGACGCCTTCATGAAGGGCATCCGTGACTATTTCAAGAAATACCAGTATCAAAATACCATTGGCGACGACCTCTGGAATTCCCTCCAGCCTTATGTGGATTTTTCAGTAAAAGACTTCATGCACGCCTGGATTTCCCAACCTGGCTACCCCGCCATCACCATCTCCGCCGGAGCATCCTCCCCGCAAACCACATCAGCCCCCTCACAAACCGTTTCGACTTCCCCGCGAGCTGCATCAGCTTCTCCGCAGGCTAACATTGAGCCTGCCCAGCACCGCTTCCTTATCAACGGTTGGACCGATGATACTCGCTGGCCGCTCCCAGAAGTGAAAGACGATATGTCTGGCCACTATCTTCTCGAGCTGGACGATCTCGCTTTCCAAGACAAGCTCAATCATTTTGAAAAACTTTCTCTCGAGCAAAAACTCCGCCTCCTCATCGACCGGCAACTTCTCGCGAAGACCCCCGATATCCCTTCCGCCTCGCTTCTCGACCTCCTCCCACGCTTCGCTGATGAAACCTCCGCCCCTGTCTGGGAAATTTTGACTGGCGTCATCGGTGACCTGAAACTCTTCTGTCCTCCCGACACGAAACCCGCCGAACAGTACAAGCGCTACCTTTCTCGTCTCTATAAATCCCGCTTCAATTCCATCAGCTTCGACCCGCTCACCGACGAAAACACCATCCACGTTCGAGATGCTTTGCTAAATATCGCATATTATGTTAAAGATGATAACATTTTAAGCAAATTAGCAAATATGTATGATGTTGCACAGCCTGCTACCCCCGGCGATCCTAACGCATCCATCCCCGAAGCCTCCAGCCTTAAAACCCTTGATCCCGAGCTCCGCAGCCATATTCTTGCCGCGAAGCTTCATGAAGACGAAGCCAAGATCTTCCCGATCTTCCTCGAAGAGTACCGAACCGAAACCGATCCCGAGCTAAAATCCGACCTCCTCTTCACGATTGCCGGTCTCTCCGAACAGCCAGAGCATCTCGACCAGCTCATCAATCTCCTTGAACAGCCCGAAATCGTCCGACCGCAGGACCACATCTTCCTTTACATCTACCTCCTCCGCAACCATCGCACTCGCCTCTGCGTTCTTAAATGGCTGACTACTCACTGGGATTACATCAAGCGCCTTACCGGCGACAAATCCGTCGAAGACTACCCGCGCTACGCCTCACTCCTCATTCGCACCCCCGAAGAAGCCGAGCTCTTCTATGATTTCTTCGACCCGCTCATGAACGACCCCATCCTGAAACGCACCCTGAAAATGGCTCGCACCGACATCGACTGCCGCCTCCAGACTATCGTCACCGACTCCTCCGCCGTCCACGAAAAACTCGCCAACCTAACAAAAGGAGAATAATGTATGCCAGTTCAGCCCATAGCCACCAAACTTTATCAAAATACTATCATCGTCGGCGGCTTCGTTGAGAAAGACGGTAAGTATCTTCTCATCCAGGAAGCCCAAGCTAAATGTCGCGGCAAATGGTTTCTCGAAGCCGGTCATCTCGACCCGGGCGAAACCATTTTCGAAGGCGCGAAACGCGAAATCCGCGAAGAATGTGGTTGCGATGTCGAACTAACCGGCATCTGCTTCCTCCACCACCTCCCAGAACGCAATTTCCTCGGCATCTATTTCACGACCAAGCTCCTCCGCGAACAAGTCTGCTCGCTCGACCCCGAAGAAATTCTTGACGCCCGCTGGTTTACCTACGAAGAAATCTGCGCCATGCGTGACCGTGGGGAACTTCGTGTTGCCGAAGTCGTCCTCGGCGCCATTGATAATGCTCGCAAAGGTCTAATCGCTCCGCTCGAACTTGTCTCATTCGTCGACGGCCGCCCCAGCCAGCCCGAAATTTAGCCTTGGCGACCCGAAGTCCAGCCTTAGATAGAAATCCGACTCGAAATCATCAACAACTCCAACATCAACTCTAAAAAGGAACCAACCTCATGAAACTCTACCTCGTCCGCCACGGTCAAACCGACTGGAATATCAAGAAACAGGCTCAAGGCGTCGCCGATATTGAGCTGAACGCCACCGGCATTGCTCAAGCCGAAGCTTTGAGAGACCGCATCGCTGCCGAAGACCTCCATTTCGACGTCGTCTATGCCTCGCCGCTCCGCCGCGCCCGCAAAACCGCCGAGATCATTACGAATAATCGCCCGGATATTATATACGACGACCGTCTCGTCGAACGCAGCTACGGCGACCTTGAAGGGAAGATTGTCGACTGGGACGCTCTCGGTGTTGATGACCTTGATATTCGTCAGAACACCAATATTCACAACCTCGAGCCCGTTCAGACCGTCCTCGCCCGCTCGAAATCCTTCCTCGACGACCTCAAATCTCTATACACCACCTCAGAAACTCCAACCACCCCCGATAGCCCTGCCACCTCAAGCACCTCTGCTGCCTCTGGGAACCCCGACCTCAAGACCTCTTTCAAGCGCTCAGATGAGCCCCACATCCTCGTCGTCGCCCACGGCACCCTTCTGAAAACCCTCCATTATAATATCGTCGGCTACAACCCCGATACTGATCTCCGCAGCTTCCATCTCGACAACTGTGAACTCGTCGAATATGAGGTCTAGCCGTGCCAACACTCCTGCCCGGAGGCCATAGCGGCGCCGAAATTTATCTCTCCGACACTGCCCCAATCCGCCTGAACGCTCATCCTCCCTATATTATCAAACTCTTCCCGCCAGATTTCACTGCCGACCACCTCGCTCGTATCCCGGAAATTTGCCGAGTTTACCAATCCCTCGACATCCCCGCCCTTCGCTGTCTCGGCTCCGGGCTTGATCCTGATACCCAGCGCCCTTTCTGCGTATATAATTATATCTCCGGCCAAAACCTCGAAATTGTTGGCGAGCAGTCATTCAGCTATACCGATAATCACCAAGCCGGTATCAAGGTTGGTTCCTATCTCCGCCATCTCGCCGCATCCAATCTCTCGCCACATCTAGCCCTCCCGACCGTCGATCTCGATGGCCTGCTCGACTACATCGAAAAACTTCTTCAAGAGCTTCTCTTGGACTCTACCTCCGACCTCGAAACTGCCTTTGGCGTAGAGAACTTACGTCAATTTGCCCCTCGCCTCGAACTCGGCCACCAGCTTCTTTCTGTCCTTGAACCACACCTCATCCATGGTGACATCAAACGTTCAAACATCATGGTTTCAGACGCTGGCGAACTTATTATTATCGACCTTGAGGGAATGAAATATAGCCATGACATCCTAAACTTCCGCCATCAGATGACCTGGGCACTCTTCACGAAGCCCAACAAGAAATCCCATTTCCTCCGCGGTTTCTTTGATGGCCTCTATAATAACACTCGCCCACCTCACTTCAATAGCCAAGTCGTCTATATTTTTCTCTTCAATCTCATCGAATATTCTCACAAACACCGTCACAGCCCTGAACAGTTTGCTGCCTACCTTGAACGTATGCAGCCCCTTGTTCCCATGATTCTCTCTGCTAGCGACTCCAAGGAGCCTCTAACTTGACAAATTTTTGTAGTTTGGCCATAAACACTATTGACTTTTTCACTCAACTGTGCTACAATAGAAGCATATCTAGGTAATATCTTGAGTAAAAAATCAAAAATTATCTTCGATTGAACCCGAAAATCCCAATCTATCCGCGCCCAAACCCCGAAAATAACAGGGGTGAAGCGAAAAAGTCCATAAATCTCGAAAAATCTTCGAAAAAAGTGTTGACTTAGTCAGGAGGGTGCGTTATAATGAAGAACAGTTAAGCAAGTTGTGGAGAACAACCTCTGCCAAAAGATAGAAACTATGCGAGGTAAATCTATCACTTATAGTTATAGAATTATCACGTGTTTGAGATTTCGAATTAACAATTTGAGACAACGATGAAATTGTAAGACGGAATTAACAATCGTAAATCGAACTTCGATTGTTAGTTAAGTCAATGCATAAAAAGGTACATAAGGGCACTGATAGTGGATGCCTTGACAATCAATACCGATGAAGGACGTAGGACTCTGCGATAAGCCTCGGGGATCTGAGAACAAGAGTTGATCCGGGGATTTCCGAATGGGGAAACCTAGCACAAGTCATGTTGTGTTGCATTTATCTGAACACATAGGATAAATAGACGGGAACCAGCCGAACTGAATCATCTTAGTAGGTTGAGGAAAAGAGAATAACCAATGATTCCGAAAGTAGTGGCGAGCGAAATTGGAATAGCCCAAACCTTAACATAACCATACGGTTTAACGGCCAGAGTTATGAAAGGGGTTGCGAAATAAGATAATTTATATGTTGAGCAGTTCTATATGGACGGTTCGACATATAAACCAACAGCGTTAACTGAGTGGATAATGATACAATTCCATCAAATCGTAGCGGAAATACCTGGAATGGTATGCCAAAGAAGGTGAAAGCCCTGTATGCGAAACGGTTTGAGGCATTATATATCTTTTTTCAAGTAGGACGGGGCACGAGAAACCCTGTTTGAATCTGGCAGGACCACCTGCCAAGGCTAAATATATTGATTGATCGATAGCGAACTAGTACAGTGATGGAAAGGTGAAAAGAACCCCGGGAGGGGAGTGAAATAGATCCTGAAACTCAGTGCCTACAAGGTGTCGGAGCACGCTGAACGCAACTCACGACGTTTGCGAAACTATAGGTTTCGCTTACTTCAATAAAATGAGAGTGGCGAGCTGCGTTCAGCGTGTGACGGCGTGCTTTTTGTAGAACGATCCAGCGAGTTAATGTTGTCGGCGAGGCTAAGTCAGTTGATGGAGCCACAGTGAAAGCGAGCCTGAATAGGGCGACAAGTCGGCAGTATTAGACCCGAAACCGGGTGACCTAACCATGAGCAGGTTGAAGCTGCGGTAACACGCAGTGGAGGACCGAACCAGGGTACGCAGTAAAGTGCTTGGATGACTTGTGGTTAGCGGTGAAATGCCAATCGAACTCGGAGATAGCTGGTTCTCCTCGAAATAGCTTTAGGGCTAGCGTTGTGTAGTAGCACATGGGGGTAGAGCTCTGAAAGGGTTTGGGGCCGGCAACGGTACCCACCCCTATCAAACTACGAATACCATGTGTGTAATCACGGCAGTCAGAACGGCGGGGCTAAGCTCGTCGCTCAAAAGGGAAACAGCCCAGATCATCGTCTAAGGTCCCTAATTAACACTAAGTGGGAAACAAGGTGAAGTTTCTTAAACAGCTAGGATGTTGGCTTAGAAGCAGCCATTCATTTAAAGAGTGCGTAACAGCTCACTAGTCAAGAGATTTTGCGTGGAAAATGTAACGGGGCTAAGTGTTAAACCGAAGACATGGGATTGCAGTTTATCTGTAATCGGTAGAGGAGCGTTGATATCGCAGCGAAGTCAGATTGTAAAGTCTGGTGGAGCGTTATCAAGTGAGAATGCTGGAATCAGTAACCATAAGACAGGTGAGAATCCTGTCGGTCGTAAGAGCAAGGTTTCCAGGGCTACAGTAATTGTCCCTGGGTTAGTCGGTCCTAAGCCGAGGCGCATCAGCGTAGGCGATGGACAACAGGTTAATATTCCTGTACAGGTAGTAGTTGTTAACAGTTCACGGCGAATGACTAGAGCGGATTAATGGTTTATCCGTCCAAGAGTCTAGGGAACTAGACTTGAGTGAAAGGTGTTCTTCGGAATATCGATTCTAGGTGAAGCGCTGGCCAGAAAAGCTGGTTAACTTATGCTGCTGCCTACCGTACCGCAAACCAACACAGGTGCTCGGGTCGAGTAGACCAAGACCTACGAGAGAACCTTCGCTAAGGAACTCGGCAAAAAAGCGTCCGTAACTTCGGAATAAGGACTGCCCCATCATTAAGATGAGGATTTGCCAAAGAGTTTTCTCGGCGGAAACGAGAAAATGGTCAATTTTGTACCAAATATTATCGATTTCTTCTTGTCGAGACACGAATAATAACTCTTTGAGCAGCTCAATCGTCATTTTGATGATGGGGCCGCAGCTAAAGAGCCCACGGAACTGTTTACCAAAAACATAGGTCTCTGCTAACGCGAAAGCGGATGTATAGGGGCTGACTCCTGCCCAGTGTCGGAAGGTTAAGGGGAGAGCTTTACGGTTCAAACTGAAGCCCCGATGAACGGCGGCGATAACTATGATCGTCCTAAGGTAGCGAAATTCCTTGTCTGGTAAGTTCAGACCTGCACGAATGGAGTAATCATGTGGGCACTGTCTCGGCGAAGGCCTCGGTGAACGTGCATTGGCGGTAAAGATGCCGTCTGATCATGCCAGGACGAGAAGACCCCATGGAGCTTTACTACAACTTTGCATTGATTGTTGGGACATTTTGTGTAGCATAGGTGGAAGGCTTTGAAGCAGATACGCCAGTATTTGTGGAGCCAAAGGTGAAATACCACCCTGAGTGTTTTAGCAGTCTTATCTTTGACATTAACTGCCAAGCGGACCGTGCATGGCGGGTAGTTTAACTGGGGCGGT
>CANAUU010000005.1 GCA_947364965.1 uncultured Candidatus Saccharibacteria bacterium
CGGGGAGAAATAATGAGGATATGTCGGTCGATGGAATGCCGAAAGGTTGGACGTGGGAGGATGTGACGCGGGATTGGCTGAAGCGAAATGGGATTGAGTATGATGAAATTGAGTTTCATCGGGGAAGACCGGCGCCGAATGATAAGGGGACTTATTGTGCGGAGCAGGGGATTGAGATGATGGTGGAGGATTTGCCGGAGTATTTGGAGACTTTGGTGGGGAAGACGAGGGTTTTCGTGTTTGATCAGCCGTATAATCGGGAGGTGAAATTGCCGGAAATGGAGAGGGTGTATGGCTGGTATGGTGTGTATAGTAAGATTCGTAGAATGGAGGCTACGAGATGAAGGTTTTGTGGACGGATGGGAGCGCGAGCCCGAATCCGGGGCCGGGGGGGTTCGCGGTGCTTGAGGATGGGAAGCCGGTGGCACTAGGGAGCGAGAAGGAATCGACGAATATCCGGATGGAGGGGCTGGCGATGATTGCGGCGATAGAGTATGCGGCGGGAGAAGAACTGGAAATCCATAGCGACTCGGAGTTTTGGATTAATGTGGTGACGAAATGGGCGCCGAATTGGGCGAAGAATGGTTGGAAGAAGAAGACGGGACCAATCAAAAATCTCGATATCGTGAAACGTCTGTATCAGCTGGTGCAGGAAAATCCGGTGGAATTTGTGTGGGTGCGGGGGCACGCGGGGACGGAGATGAACGAATTGGCTGATGAATGGGCGAACCGAGCAAGGATGGGGGAGCGGGTCTAGGGATTAAGTATAACTTCTTTGATTGTGGTCTAGGTAATTGTCGATGTGGCCTGAACGCAGTTTCGATTTTGGTCGAAGTGTTTTTGAATATTGTATTGAACATGTGATACAATAGTGTTATGACGATTAAACTTCAAGAACTTAATAAAAAGTACGGCAAAAAACCTGTGCTGTTTGATATTAACTTAGAAGTCCCAACAGGAAGCTTCACGATGCTACGGGGTGTAAGCGGGTCAGGTAAATCTACACTGTTGAGTATCATTGGTGGAATAGAGCCAGTGACAAGCGGACAAGTAGTGATTGATGGGCAGGATGTAGATAAACTCAAAGGTAAAGTTAGGACAGACTTCTATCGACATAAGGTGGGGTTTATATTTCAAGGGTTTTATCTCCAACCGCAACTGACGATTGCAGAAAATATTGCTTTGATGGGGATTTTTGCGGGGATGCCTCGGAGCGAGCGTGAGGCGCGAGCGAAAGAACTGGCGGAAATGCTAGGGATTGTCGACGTGCTGGAGAGTATGCCGGCGGAGATTTCTGGTGGGCAAGCCGAGCGAGCCTGTGCGGCGAGAGCAATGTTTATGAAGCCGGAGATTATCCTAGCGGATGAACCAACGAATAATCTAGATCCGGAGAATGCGAAGAACGTGATAGAAATGCTAAAGCAGATACAAGAAGATACTGGTGCGACAATGATAGTGGCGAGTCATGATCCGATGGTGGAGAGGTATGCGACGCAGATTATCAGCATTAAAAATGGCAGAGTAGCGGAGGAGAAAAAATAAGTATGGGGTTGAAGTTTTCTGACGCACTACGCCTAAGTTGGGGCAATGTCGCCCAGTATAAGAAGCGAAGTGCGATTATCATTTTGACGATTTCCTTGCTTTTTGGCGTGATAATGGGATTTAATTTTATCACATCTGGCATTGAAGAAACTACAATTTCTGCTTCGGCAGGACAGACCGGCGGAGACGTTTATGTGGAGGCACGATACGGAGTATCGGGTGGTAATGCTGATTTTAACTCTATCCATAGTCCAGAAGAGATATCGAAAATTAGTTTAGAGCCGGTCTTAGATGAAGCGGCTGACGAGAAAATTCGCGAAAGAGTGAAAGAATATAATGGTGAGGTAGTCGGGTATTATTGGTATTATCAGTTGGATTATCCATATCGAGTAATTACGAAATCAGCGGTCGAACAGTTTATTGATGAGGGTTTATGGGAAAGCGTGCCAGAGGGGAAAGTGCCGACAATTATGCCAAAGGGTTGGCAGGCGCCAACTAATATGGATAATTTGGAAGAACGTTTGGGGGATACTCTGTATCGAGTAGGGAGTATTCCTAGCACTGAAGCGGGAAAGCCGACGATTGACGGGCTTAATCCATTGAATATTATCTTGACACAATTAGCGTGGGCTACAAATGATGATTTTTGGCTGATAGATGATGGTTCAGATAAAGTCGATAAGTATATTGAGGAACAACTTGGCTCATATCTCTCCCAGAATAATAGTTGGTACAATACGGCGCCAGTTCAGAAAATTGCGGTAGTGAAGTTTGACGATCCATACCAAGCGGTGGCATATGCTAATCCAGATGAAGAGAAGTTTGGCGTAAAACTTTATACGGATTTCAAGTATCAGGCCCAAGATTTATTTGGTACAACGCTTTGGGTGGCAAGTTCATTCAATAATCAGCGAGTATTGCTGATTGCGGTCGAGATATTATTGCTAATCGTAGCGATGCTAATCGCAGTGATGACTTTTGCGCATCTAATCGATCAGGACGCCGCAACGGTAGCGTTGTATCGTGCGATGGGGGCGAGTACTGGAAATATCTATCTAATCTACTTTTTGTATCTAGTTGAATTATGTTTGTTAGCAGTAGTTGCGAGTATTCTAATTGCGTTTATCTTTATCGGGCTACTGGCTCTGACTAGCACGGGCGCGCTAGCAGAAAGATTGCAAGCGTTTTACGGTTTGGATTATCTACCAAAAGTGACACTATTTATGTTTAATGGAGCGTTCTGGGCGATTATCGTAATTATCATGCTGGTTGCGCCGCTGTCGTTATTATTCACCAAACGGCGTTTCTCCGCTAAACATATTGCGAAGAAACTCAAGGAGGACTAAATGCGCTTCATGGATTATCTCAGGCTGGGCTTTGCGGGGGTCAAAGCCCATAAGAAGCGGGCGCTGACGGTCGTAATTATTGTCGGAGTGCTCTTTAGCGTGATTACGGCGGGAGCGTTTGTATTACAGGGGCTAGAGAATGTGGTATCAGGGGAAATGTTGAAGCCGACCGATGGCAAGGTTCTCGTGATGAGCATGGTAGATACGAAAGTTTGCGATGAGGAGTGCGACATCGAGGCAGAAGTCGCAAAGATAAAGCAGAACATCGCAAAGTATGGCGGGAAGATAATAGAGGTAGAAGTTGCTCAGACGGCGGACGGGATGTTTTATAAGTTGAAGCAGGGAGTGTTCGCGAGTAGTAGCGAAAGTGCGGATGTGACGGAGGTGGTCGTGCCACTCGCGACTGCGGCGAACCTCGCTGGAATAGAAATGCCAGAGCGGGATGCGGAAGTGGTGGAAAAGATAGAGGCCATAAAAGAAGTGCGAGAGAAAACGCTAGGAAAAACCATTGAGAGCAAAAGTAGCGAGAAACACTACGTTGCGGACATATTGCCGAGCGGAGTGTATGCGAGTGATTTGTCTTTCATGAACATTGGGCAGAGTGGTAATCCGCTGGATTTGATTTTTAGCCAAGTGAGGACGGGAGCAAGTCAGAACTTTATCACAAAGTCAGCCGAAGCAAAACCGAAGTCGGAAGATACGACTAGCGAGCGACCGTCGGGATTTATGCCAGCAGAAAATGTGAATGTGGAAGAGATGGGACTGGTGTTTGCGGAGTTTGATAGTATTAAGGCGGCGTTTGATTACTACTGGGACGAGGTGAATTATTGCTCGGAGAATGACCGGATATTTGGGACGTGCGGGAGGGATTATAAGTACCAAGTATTGTCGGCAGTATCAGACCCGCTGACAACCTATGAGAACTTACAGAATGTTTGGCTGGTGTTTAGGATTGTGGCGGCGGTGCTAGGGGTAATTGCGGTGATTATTGCGCTGAGCACTTATGCGAGATTAATCGGTAAAGATATGAAGATTATATCGCTCTATCACGCAATGGGAGCGACAGGCAAGCAGATACGGATAGTCTATATCGTATATCTGATGATGTTGAGCGTGATGGCGGTAGGGTTTGCGCTGGTGGTTGGGCTAGGGCTAGCGGCGGTGCTAAGTATGGTGAATATGACGGCACTGGAGCAGATGTTTATGTTAGGGTTCGGAGTGGTTAAAGACGGGGTTTGGCTGATTGGCTGGAATAGCCTCCTTTGGTATCTTATAGGAGCAATGATGCTCACGGCAGTCGTAGCGGTGTGTCTTGGAAATGGCAATTTCAAGGTGAAAGAATTGGCGAAGAGGATGAAGTAAGGCTTCGTGCTCTAGGCTGGTTGGTTCCGCTTAACGTTGACCGAGGTGAGACTTTTTGTTAGAATGGGGGTAGAGGTAAATATATACTTAATTTTGGGAGACACAAAGTGAAGAAAAAGTTGGCGCTGGGCGCGATGGCAATGGTTTTGGGGTTGGGTTTGGGAGGTTCAGGGTTGATGCCGGCGCAGGTGTTTGCGGTGTCTGTTGAGGCTACTGGGTCTTCGGACGTTTCTGGGGCGGTGGCTTCTTCTGAGGGTAGTCGGACTGAGCGGAGTTTGACGGCGGATGACGTGGCAGCGGCGGTGGCGCTGGCGGAGAAAGCGATTGCGGCGACGACGAATATTGGCAGCGTGGCGGGGATGCGGGTTTATCTTCAGGGTTGGGTCGACCAGGCACGGTCTTTGGATTTGAACCGGTTGTCGGCGGGGCAGATGAAAGAATTGATTGCGGCGCTGGAGGAAGGCGCGCGAGGTTTACGGATGACGGCGGGGGTTGACCGGAAACCGGTGGAGGAGAATAGTGTTGCAGTTCCTGAGGTGAAAGGCTCTGAGGTGAAGACCAGCGAGACGGTTAAGGTTGCCGAGAAAAAGGATGCAGGCGTGCGGAAGGAAACGCTCGTGTCGACCGTGGCGGAGCCGCGAATGATGAAGGAGCTGCCGGCTGCGAAGGTGGTTGATGATGCGAAGGTCGATGCTGCGGGCGCGAAAGCGGAGGTGGCTTCGTCGAGAGATTTCGCGGGGCTGGCGACTTTGGCGACAGCGCAGGTGAAGCAACCAGCGGCTTTGGTCGCGGCAACGGATGGGGCGGATGGGGTGGAAGTGCCGAAGACGGGTGCGGACGCTTCGGAGGAGAAGGTGGCACAGGCTTCAAGCGCAGCGCGGGGGATGGGGCTGATTTTCGGGGGAGCCGTGGTCTTGGCGGCGGCGATGGGTGCGGTTTTGATTGTGAAGCGGATGAAGCGCGGGCTGTAAGTGCCTGTTGGCGAGAAAATGAACTGAGACCGATGCGCGCTGGCAAGATCATACCGAACGGTGTTTCTTTGGAAAAACATGAAAGCGAAACGGTTGTTTTCTTCACGAATTTGGGAAAGGTTATTGAGTTGATCCCGCCATCTAATACTCCGCATGCGCGACGTCCGGATTTTATTATGGATGGGTTGGAATGGGAGATGAAAAGTCCGGTTAAGGGAAACTTACGCGCGCTGGAACATTTAGTGAAGAGGGCGATTCGTCAGTCAGGTAATATAATAGTGGACCTTCGGCGAATTGGTATCTCGGATGAACAGAGCGTTGCAATGTTGGAGGGACTGTTTAATAAGTTTAGATCTGTAAAACGATTGTGGTTAATTACTAAAAAGGGTATTTTGGTCAAGTTGAGTAAAAAATAAACTTGATATTTATCGGATAAAGGAGTATAATAGCGATATTGAGGGCGACCTAGTGTGTATTGCACTGGGCCAAGCCCTCTTTTTGCTTTCGTTTGAGTTTCTTTACCTAGTAGTTTGTGATATAATAAACTTATGAAAAAGTTGATTGTAAAAAGTCAGCTCTTAGATCGTGGGGCGCTTGAGCGGCAGATTGCGGGGATTGGCATGGAATTGTCGCCGGTGATTTGGCAGCATGAGCGGGTTTATTTGCCGAGCGAGTGGAGGCCGAACATGAATTATCCGCGGCTGGTGATGCGGACGGAGGTGCGGACGACTGCGCAGCCGGCGGAATATTTTATGTACCTGAAGCGGCATATCGAGGATAGCGGGGTGGACTATGTGAATTTCACGCGGGTGGGAGATTATACGGAGGCGACGGGGATGATTCATCAGCTGGGATTTCGGAAAGCGGCGGAGGTGAGCCGGCAACGACAGGAAATTTGGTTGGACAATCGGACGGTGATCTATGTGGATGAGGTTGAGGGAATTCAGGGGCCGTTCTTGAAAATTGAGGCAGAAATGGACGAAGATGAGTCCGTCGAAGCACTGAGGACGGATTTATTTACGATTCTTTCAATGTTGGGGCAGAAGACTTTTACGATGCAGGCGTATTTCGAACTGATGCGCGGGGAAGTGCAGCAGTTTTTGTTGCCGGCGGCGGGGTAGGGTATAATAATTTTGGGGCGTGATATTACAATCGTGTGATATATCGGTTGGTGTGATATTACTGTGATATGACATGGGTTGTGATATGACAGAAACAGGGGTGAAATTGGTGATTTTAGGAAAATTGTCATATCACAGGGGATATGACAATTTGTGCTGACACTTGTTTTTTGGCTCGCTATCCTCGGGGCGGTTCGCCTTCGGGTTCGGAGAGGAGTTTTTTGGATTTGATCTCGTAGCGGCGGCCGTTGACGGGGGAGATGAAGTAGTCCTCGGAGAGGAGGTTGACGAACATGGTGAGGTCTTTGTCGTCCATGATGATGATGGAACCGTCGTCGTCGGTCATGAGTTCGAGCTGCATATCATCGGCGTAGTCGATGAGTTTTTCCTGAGGCATTTCCTCGGTGATGTCGAGAGCTTGGAGTTTTTTGACGAGAGGTTTGCGGTCCTGGAGAAGGGAATTAAGAGTAAGGCCTTCGGCGAAGGAGAGTTTGTATTTGTCGGTAATCTCCTTAGCCTTGGCGTCGGCGATGACCTGGGATTTGTAGTCGTATTGGAAGAGATTTTCGAACTTCGATTGGTTGAAGATGACGACGGTGCCGTCGATGATGGCGACTTGGTTGTCGTCGGGCATTTTGAGGGCGACTTCGGCGGAGAAGGGCTCGAAACTTTCGCCGTTTAGTTCCCAGCTCGTGCCACCTTTGAGGGCAGAGCTGGGGGAAATGGCCTTGGCGATGTAAAAGACCTTGGTTTCGCCGTCGTTGCTAGGGTAGGAGAACTTGGCGAGGATGCCCTTCACCTTTTTGAACTCGTCGACGTGGTCGGTGTAGGAGTCGATGTTGCGGTATTCGTGTTCGATGAGGTGGATGAGGGTTTCGGCGCGACCGACGTTGCTGAGTTTTGTGCGATAGATGACTTTGTCCTCGCCGTCGGATTTTTCATATTCGCGGCATTCGAGCCCTTTGTCGGCTTCTTTGATGATGAAGCCGGTGGCTTCCTGCATGAACATGGCTTTGACGGAGGCGGTGAGGGCGTCGGAGTAGCGGACGCGGAAGGGGGTGTAGTTTTTGTTGAAGAGGAAGAGCTCGACGGAAACGTTGTTTTTGACTTCGTCGACCTCGTTGGCCCAGTGGAAGACGTCGAAGGAATCTTCGGCGCGGTGATATTCGCGGTCGTCCATATCGTCGTCATCGGTGCGGGCGGCGTCGGTGGTGTTGGCGCCCTGGGAGAGGTCGCCGAGATGATTATCGTTAGTATCGGTCGCGGCCGAATTGTCTGTGGCCTGATTGGTCTCTGTGGTTTGATCGACGTCTGTAGTTTGGCTAGCGTCTGCGTTTTGATTGGCTTCTGCGGCGGCCGCAGGGTTCTGATCGACTGGATTGTCGGAATTATCCATATTTACCTCCTCGTTTTGTTTTATTATAGCATAAATCTTCGATTCATAATGTAATTGTCTTGCGCTTGGGAGAACATACGGGTATTGCGCTCGTTATTCTAGTGTAAGAGGGGAGGAGGAAATGGGTTTGAATGGGAAATATTTTTGGGGTTTTACAAGGGCTATGGCACGAAGAATTAGCGATTTATAAAATATTTTCGGGAAGTTGGAAAGAGGGATGTTCGGTTTGCGTGGGTGGCGTTCGGGTTGGACGGGGAATGTTCGGGTTTTGGCGTGGGCGTTCGGGAGGGCAGCGAGAAAGGGGAGGAAAGGCGGGAAAATACCCTGTTGAGGGATGGTTTGGGCTTACGCTTGACAAAAATGATAATGTGTGCTACAATGGGAGTGTAAGGGGTTGAAAGAGACCGCTTATGTTTGGGTTGCCGAAAATGTGAACGTGAGAATTATGGGCGTGGAAGCGCAACTTATGGGGCGAAAGCATAATCTGTAAGTGCGAAAGCACGACTCATGATGGCGGGAGCATATTCGGCAGAGTAGTTTACCAAGCAAAAATATGAAAGGTGCGTGAAGAAATTGTTGGAAAGACTGTATCTGGTGAGTGGCGGATTGACCGTCGAGGAACTGGCGCGAGCGATTCAGCGCGGTGGCACGGTGAGTGTGGATATCCAGAAATACGTTTCGGTGGGCGGCCAGCCCTTCAAAGCGGTCTGGGAAGAAGCGACGCAGTGCACGATGAAGGCGCAGGGGTTGGATAATAATCTGATCCAGGCGAACGTCGGCGAGGTGCTGAATGTGATGACGCGAGTTGTGAACGTCGAGAAGACGCGGCCGGTGCCGGCGAGACAGTTTGCGGGCTCCGAGGAGCTGCTGGGATTGAACCTGAACCTGCTGTATGATTTTGAGCAGGGCGTGGGTGTGATCCAGAGTGGGCACAACGGAATAGCGGTGCGGCCGACGATCACGGAGCCGAGACTGAGAGTCGTGATTGATGATCGCGATGAGCAGGTCGGCATTGAGGTGCTGAAGCTGATGGGGGTGCCGCAGAAGCTTCTCACGAGCGATGGCGTGCTCCGGGAACTGGACTGGTTGCCCTGAGGAGCGAGTTTTATATTATAACCACCCTGACCGGTATCGCCCGACCTGACTAGTCATCGTGGCTGGTATCACCCGACCTTTTGGGCTTTGGCCCGGAAAATTTTTTGCAAAAGGAGAAGCGTCCCCGAAAGGGGGCGCTTTTAACGGAACTGTTCGGGGTCGATGCGAGGCGGAGGGGAAATAGTGGTTTTCCACATGGAGGTTGGGGAAAATGTGGAAAAATTTGGTATCTGTTATGACGGGGAGAATGATGGCGGGCTGTGGAAAAGTCGAAAATGACGTATTGAAAAATGTTTGGAAAATGGGCTTGTGTTTTTATGAAAAGTCGGTTAAACTTAAATCAGTGGACGAACACCCACACAAACAAGTGAAAATAAAGAAACACAAACACTGACTGCGGGTAAAACAGCCACAAAAATAAAGATAGTTATCTCAGGAAGATAAGCATTTTAACAGAGTTTGAAACCGGCCAACTAGGAGTTTTTGCGCGCGTTTAGGATACGCGAAACCGAAACCAATACGCACATCCAACAAACACCTCCCAATTAACTCTATCGGTCGACATTTCGGTGTGGACCAACCACTCAACATATACACAATAAGTCTCTCAACGGCTACAATGTGTGGTTTGCTGCGGCAGGCCGAGATTGTAGTAGATTAAGTGTATAACTCAAACAAAAAGAAACGAAAAACACAAAAACGCGGAAATTTCTAGTTGAGCGGTTTCAAACGAAGGAAACTATGATTATATGGTCAGGAACGGCTTTAGGGTCGGGAATGACGCAGCGGAAGTGGCAGAAGCCGAACGCTGGTGGTATAATTGTAGTATGGAAGAACTTCATAAGCCTGTATTGTTATCAGGGGTGCTCGAGGTTTTGCGACCGAAGTCGGGAGAAAGTTATCTGGACCTGACGGCGGGGTATGCGGGACACGCGAGCGAGATTTTGGATGTGACACAGAATTATAAGGGAGCGACGCTGGTCGATCGAGACGAGAACGCGGTGAAAATCCTCCGGGAAAGATTTGCGAGTTTGCCGGTGAGGATTGTAAACTTAGACTTTTATAATGCGGTGCTACAGGAAATTGAGTGTGGAAACGCCTATGATATGATATTGATGGATTTTGGAGTGTCTTCTCCGCAACTGGATAGAGCTGAAAGAGGGTTTTCTTTCGCCAAGGATGGTCCGCTCGATATGAGGATGGACCAGAGCCAGGATTTGACGGCGGAACGGGTCGCGAATAAGTATCGCGAGTCGGAGCTGGTCGAGATTTTGGAGAAATATGGCGAGGAGAAACCGGGCTTTACGAAACTGGTGGCTCGGACGATTGTGCACGGGAGACCGTGGACGTCGACGAAGCAGCTGGGCGAGGCGCTGGCGAAGTTTGGGCGGCACGGAAAGGTGCACCCGGCGACGCGAATATTCCAGGCGATTCGGATAGCCGTGAATGACGAGCTAGGAGAGATTGAGCGGACTTTGCCACTTTTGCCGAAGGTTTTGAAACCGGGCGGGCGGGTCGCGATGATTACTTTTCATAGTCTCGAGGATCGGCTGGTGAAGGATTACCTGAGGGAAGCTTCGGCGCACGGCGAGGAATCAGAGCTTCAGATTTTGACACGGAAACCGTTGGTTGCGGAAAATGAGGAGTTGTTTATCAACCCAAGAGCGAGGAGTGCGAAACTGCGCGCGGCTGAACGATTGTAGAGTGTGGAAACCTTACATAGGCGGCGAGCAGGGAGAGCGTGAATTGGCTTTTGCTCTGTTAGGGAATATCGGAAACGGTTTTCTCGGGCGGAGGTGCTAGGAGTGTTGCCTAGAAGTGTTGCCTAGAAGTGTTGTGATTTTTACAACATTTGTGGCGCTCGTAGCATGGATGATAAAAATAAAAATAACATAAACAAAAAAAGGAGGCAAATATGCCACGACAAATTATTGTGACCAGCAACCGTTCTCGCGCACAGAAGGTTAAGGTCAACTTTGGCAAATAGTTAGCGTAGACTAACTTACATAATCATTGCTTGCGGCGGCCGTGTTCTGGCTCATTCAGAGCATTGCTTGCGGTGGCGCTGGGGCGGGTTCGCTCGCCCTGGCGCATCTAGAAAACGGATTAGCATTAGTCGGTTGTTCTAGAAAATTCCACGGGATTTTTCGGGTTATTCATCGGGATTGGTCTTTGATGGATTGTTCTGAGGTAGACTTTAGGGCGATTTGGACTTCCGGGTGAGTTATCTGACACTCGAAAAATCTCGCGACATGGGCCGAAAGGCTCACCAAAAAGAGTCGAAAGACTAACAAAAACAGGTTTGAGCGAAGACTTGGCTAGGCTGAGGCTTAATTAAGGCTGGCTCGCCGATGGACGGTTTGGACCGAGAGGTTCACCGGCCGTGGTTTATAGAGTTAAAAACCGGAGTGTTCCCAAATACATGACCTTCCCGGGGAGCGCGCGATTACTTATGGCTCTGTCGCGCAATCTCCTCGGTCTAAGTTTTGCTGGCTGGGGCTGATTTTTGCGGGTCCTGGTGAGTTTGAATGAAATGATTACAAAAATAAAAATGCGAGGAAAAATGAAAAGAGAAAGAATTGCGGGGGGGCGCGGGGGATATCGAGAATTCGGGAAGTGCGGATTTTTCGGGGGTTGCGGGGTGTGCGGAAATTTGGTGGGTGCGGTGTGTGGATTTTCGCGCGGAGGGGTTTCGCGCGATAGTTTGTCGCGTGAATGTTTGTCGTGTGGGGGTTTTGCACTTGGAGGTAGGAAATGAGGCCGCAGACTTATACGACGCGGCGGTCGGGGTCGGTGAATGTTTCGCGGCAGGCGATGGGGGCGAACGGTTGGTCGAGGAATTATAATACGGTGCGGCATACGCCGAAGACTTTGGGTTCGATTTCGAATGCGGCGATTGTGGGGCTTTTGGTGTTGATTGTGGGGCTGATTTATGTGGCACAAGGAACGCAGGCGACGAACTATGATTATCAATTGTCGGAAATTGAGAGCGAGATTTCGGATTTGCAGGCGAAGAAGGAAGATTTGGCGGTGGAGAAGGCGCGGCTGACGTCGATTGGCGCGTCGGAGAATAGTACGGTGGCGTCGAGTATGGAAAATGCGACGGTTGGGGGGTATGCGGAATAGGAATTGAAACGGCGTTTTGTGTTCTGGGGATTATTTCTTGGGGGTTGAAGTTTTGTGTTCAAAGCGTTTAGGTAAAGTTTTGTTTGTGTGCTTATCTGTGCGCTGATTTGCCTTCGTAAATGCTACGAATGGTATTAGTTTGTGAAAAGTGTTCGTGAATGACGGTTATAAGACCGTCATTTTTCTTTGGTGAAATTTTTGAAGTACCATTTTTACAAAAAATCTAGCTCATATAAGGCTGGGCTAGATTTTTGAGTGTAATTGTCCCGACTAGCTCGCACGCTACGATATGCTAGAAGGTAATTCTTGCGGCCAGGATTTTGGTCGTAATCAAGCGTTGAGTCTTCTCTCGATGCGCTGCGTGGGCGGAGTTCGTCGAGAAGGATGACATCGCAGGCGAAATCCCAAACTGCGAGCACCTAAGATGACCTTCATCTTGAGCTGATTATAACAAAACGGGAGCGGGATGGCAAGGAGTTTGGGTGAGGTTGCGTTCGGGGAGGGTGGCGGATGAGGTAGGCTGATGGTGGGAATGGCAATGGTGGAGTGCCGGGGACTGGGCGCTGGGTGCCGGGGTTGGTGATAAAAGTTATGCTATAATATAGTCATGAGCAGGAATAAGTTGCTGAAGATGGGGCTTCTCGCGGTGATGGGGGTGATTGTGGTGCGGCTGTTTTTTATTCAGATTGTGCAGCATGATGAGTGGGTGGAGAAGGCGGCGGCGCAGCAGACTTTGATGAATGTTTTGAAGGCGGAGCGGGGGGAGATTTATATGCTGGACGGAGATGAGCCGGTGGCGGTGGTGATGAATGCGACGGTGTATACGGTGATTATTGATCCGATGGTGGCGGAGCAGGACGAGGTTGAGAAAAAACTGACGGAAGTGTTGGGGGATAAGAGGGTGGCGGAGTGGGGTGATGTGTTTCAGGATAAGTCGAGGCGGTATTATGTGGTGGGGAAGAATGTGGAGCGGCGAGCGGCGGAGCAGATTGCGGAGGCGGAACTTACGGGAGTGTGGCTACAGGCGAGTACGAAGCGGGTGTACCCGGAGGGGGAATTGGCGGCGAATTTGCTGGGGTTTGTGAATGCGGACGGGGTGGGGCAATATGGGGTTGAGGGGGCGCTGAATGATGAGTTAGTAGGGACGGACGGGCTGCTTAAGACAGTGAAAGATATTAATAACGTGGCGCTGTCGATTGGAGAAGATAATATCAAGATTCCGGCGGAGGATGGGGAAAATATTGTACTGACGATTGATCGAAATATGCAATATAACGTCGAGAAGATTATTGCAGGAAAGGCGAAGGAACTGGGGTTTCAGAATGTAAGTGCGGTGGTGCTGGACCCGAATTCTGGGAAGGTGATGGCGATGGCGAATTATCCGGGGTATGATCCGGCGGATTATGGAAATGTGAAGAGCGCGGCGGATTATATTAACCATGTGGTGGAGGATCCGTTCGAGCCGGCGAGTGTTTGTAAAACGTTTACGTTCGCGACGGGGGTCGAATATGGGGTGATGTCGCCGGAGAAGATGTTTGTGAACAATGGGGAAACGACGGTGGATGGCTGGCCGATTCGGAACGCGAGTCAGGAATCGTTTTTGCTGGGCGACCAAACGTTGCAGACGGCGTTCAATTACTCTTTGAACACGGGATCAACGCAGGTGCTGCGGTGGTTGGGTGGGAGCGAGACGGATATTAACGCGCAGGGGATGGCGCGACTGTATGATTATTATTACAATCATTTCGGGTTGGGGCAAGCGACGGGGATTGAATTGATTGAGGCGACGGGGTTGCTCTATGCGCCGGAGCAGGTGGAATACGGGGTGGCGTCGACTTATGCGAATATGACTTTTGGGCAGAATATGCAGGTGACGATGATACAGGTGGCAGCGGCGATTGCGTCGATTGTGAACGGGGGAGATTATTACACGCCGACGGTGGTGGCGGGGAAGATGGTAGACGGGGAATTTGTGAAGAACGAGGAGCCGAAACCGGTGCGTCAGACAGTGTCGAAACAAACGAGCGAGACGATGCGCGAGATGCTCTATGGGACGCGGAGGGCGTGGCGGAGCAACGGGACGGATAAGGAAGGATATTATGTCGGAGGGAAGACGGGGACGGCGCAGGTGATTAAAAATGGGGAATATTCGTTTGATGAGACCTGGGCGACATATGTTGGAGTGGGCGGAACGGAGGGGGAATTGCCGGAATATGTGATTATGGTGCGAGTTTGGGAAGAGAATAAGCTGGCGGATGGACAGAAGCACGCGTTGCCGACTTTTAATGCGATTAAAGATTATGTGCAGGATTATTTGAGGATTAAGCCAGCTGCGTAGGGCCTATGGTTTTAGATGTGTTAGCCAATTAGCCTTTTCTGAAGCGCGTCCAGACATCCCGTCGTCACGGGTGTCTGGCGCTCGTCCTCGCCGTGGCTCCGGATCTTCAGAAAAGGCTAATTGGCTAACACACCACTATGTAGGCCCTACGCAGCTGGCTTAATCTGTTGTTTTGGTGTTTTTGGCTGACATGAGCAACTTTACTCTAAATTATACGTTATTTCCTCTCTTCGTGTGGACTTCTTATGGTATAATATGTGGTGTAGATTATGGCAGACACATTGAATAATGAGGCTTTTTACGGATTGTTGTTGGCGTTGTCGGCGTTTTTTTTGGCGACGTTTTTGACGCCAATTTATACTTTTTTCGCATATAAATATCACTTTTGGAAGAAGCAGAAGAAAGAAACTTTGACGGGTGAGAAGTTGCCAGTGATGACGAAACTGCACGCGAAGAAGTTTCATCGACATTTCCCGACGATGGCGGGGATGATTGGGGTGGTGACGGTAGTCTTAGTGACGGCGATTTGTAATTTGAATCGGGAGCAGACTTGGTTGCCGCTGGTGGGGTTTATCGGGGGAGCGGTGGTGGGGTTTGTTGATGATGTGATTAACGTGTTCGGAGATGGGCGTGGAGCGGCAGGGCTTCGGGCGCCGGTGAAATTCGCGATGATTACGGCACTGGGGCTTCTGATGGGATGGTGGTTTGCAGTGAAGCTGGGGTGGACAGGGATCGAAATTCCGTTTGTGGGGCTGTGTGAGGTGGGGGCAATTGGGATGATTTTGATTTTTGCGTTCGCAGTAGTGGCGACATCAAATGCGGTAAATATTTCGGACGGGTTGGACGGGTTGGCCGGGGGAATTTCGGTGATGGCGTATGGGGCGTATGCGGCGATTGCATTGTTTCAGGGACAGTGGATGCTGGCGGGATTTTGTTTGACGGTGGTGGGGTGGCTGCTGTCGTATATTTGGTTTAATGTGCCGCCGGCGCGGTTTATGATGGGAGATACGGGCTCGTTTGCGATTGGTGCAGGACTGGGCGTGGTGGCAATGATGACGAATTCGTTCTTCTTGTTGCCGATTATTGGAGTTGTGTTCGTGGTGGAGGCGGGGTCGTCGTTGGTGCAGATTTTTTGGAAGAAAGTGTTTCATAAAAAGTTATTGATTTCGGCGCCGATACATCATCATTTGGAAGCGAAAGGGTGGGGGGAAGCGAAAATTGTGATGCGATTTTGGGTGATTGCTGGGGTGTTTGCGATCATTGGAGTTTTCTTGGCGATACAGGGAGGAGCGCCAAAAGATGTTTCGAGGGGAGCAGTGGATGAGGGGATATCGAGTGAGGTGGGTGATGCGGAGGCATAAGAGTGATCGGATTATTGGAGCTTTGACGGTAGTGCTTTTGGGGGTGGGGTTGATTGTGATTTATACGATTGGTCCGATGCGGGTGAATGTTCTGAATGCGACGTACGGGTCGAACTATAGCGAAAATTACTTCGTGATACGACAGGCGATTAACGTGATATTGTCGCTGATTGTCCTCGTCGTGGCGTTCAAATTGCCGTATCAGGTGATTCGGAAGTTTTCGAAAGTGGTGATGTTTGGGGGGTTGGCATTGTCGGCGCTCCTAGCGATTTTGGCGGTGGCAGGGAGTAGTCTAGCGAAGTGTGAGTTGGGGGCGTGTCGGTGGTTTGACTTCGGAGGGTTGAGTTTTCAGCCGGCGGAGGTTTTGAAGATTGGGTTGGTGCTGTATTTGGCGGGGTTGATGGCGGAGCGGAAGAAGGAGGGGAAGCTTTCGAGTCTGGATTTCTGGATTCCGTTTGCGGTGGTGAGCGGGTTGTCGCTATTGTTCGTGGTGGTGATTCAGAAGGACTTGGGGACGGGGGTGAGTTTGATGGCGATTATTCTGGCGATGTTGTTTATGAGTGGGGTGAAGATTCAATATTTCATCGCGACGCTAGGGGTGGTAGCGGCGTGTGGGGTGGTTGCAATTGTGAGTTCGCCGCATCGGGTGGAGCGGCTTTTGACATTCAATAGTGAAGATTCAAGCGATACGTATCATATCGAGAATGCGATGATTGCGATTGGCACGGGTGGACTGCTGGGAGTAGGGATTGGCAACAGCGTGCAGGCGACGGGGTATTTGCCGGAGTCGATTAACGATTCGGTGTTTGCGGTGATGGGAGAGACGTTCGGGTTTGTGGGGTTGGTGGTGATTGTGGGGTGTTTTACGATTTTGCTGATGAGACTGCTTCGGACGGCGAATTATTTGCAAGATACGGAGGAGTCGCTGGTTGTGGTAGGGGTGTTCGCGTGGGCGACGGCGCACGTGGTAATTAATATCGCGTCGATGACGGGATTGATCCCGTTGACGGGAATTACGTTGCCACTCCTCAGTTATGGCGGGACGAGTATGTTGTTTACGGCGGCGGCGCTGGGGTTGGCGCTGCAACTTTCTTGCTATACGAGCCGAGAGCCAAGGACGGAAGAAAAAGTGAGCGCGAGCGCAAAGACGACGCACGAACCGAGAAGGAGGGTAGCATGAGGAACGGAAAATTATGGGAAGGGAATTTAGCATGAAGACTAATGATAAGCGCTCAAAGGGGATGAAGATTTTGGTGGTGGGGGGAGGTTCCGGGGGGCATATTACGCCGGCAGTGGCGGTGGTGCGGGAGATTCTCGAAAAGCGACCGCGGGCGCAGGTGGAGTTTTGGACCGATCGGAAGTATTATAAGAACGTTGTAAAAATTACAACAGAAATTGGAGTGCGTTGGGGGTCGGAGGATCTCGGGAGTGGGAAGAAAGTGCCATATATTCGAGTGCGGAAGGTTTGCGCAGGGAAGTTTCGGCGGTATGCGGGGTGGGGCTGGAAGGATTGGTTTCGGAACTGGCGAATTGTGCTAAAAGATTTGGTGTTTGGGAATGTCGCAGGATTTTTCGGATTTATTGGCGGGATGATTCAGAGTTTTTGGAGATTGGTGCTACCAAGTAAGCGGCCGGATGTGATTTTCTTGAAAGGAGGGTTTGTGGGGCTGCCGGTGGGGCTAGTGGCGAAGAAGTTGAAGATACCTTATGTGGTTCACGAGTCGGACGCGGTGCCGGGGTTGGCGAATCGGGTTTTGATGGAGAACGCGACGGTGATTGCGACGGGTTGGGCAGGGCTGGATGTATCGAAATTGAAGCGAAAAGACGGGACGCCGTTATCGGTGGAGGCGGGGAATGTGGTGCAGGTGGGGATTCCGGTGGCGCCGGAGTTTGCGGAAGTTGATGAGGTAAAGCAGCGGAATTTGAAGAAGAGCTTTGGGTTTGACCCGGAGAGGGCGCTAGTGGTGGTGACTGGGGGAAGTCAGGGGGCGGAGAATATTAATGTGGCGATGGCGGAGATTTTGCCGGAGATGTTGAAGTTTGCAAATGTGGGGTTGGTGGCGGGACGGAAACATTATGAGAATATGGTGGAGTTGAAACGTTATGAAGAGTGGGAGAAGGCAAAGCTGAAGTCTGGGTTCCGGATGTGGGAGTTTAACTCGGCGATGTATGAGCTGATGGGGGCGGCGGATGTAGTGGTAAGCCGGGCGGGGGCGACGACGATTGCGGAATTGGCGGCGCTGAAGAAAGCGGTGGTTTTGGTGCCGTTTGAGCGGTTGCCGGGGGCGCATCAGTTGAAGAATGCGGAGAAATTGCGAGATCTCGGGGCGGTTTTGATGGTGGGGGATGAGAAAATTCAGCAGGATCCAAGGTTGTTGCTGGAGGAGGTGCGGCATTTGGTGCGGGCGCCGAGAGAGCGGGAAGCATTAGCGAAGAAGCTGCATGAAGAAGCGATGCCGGATGCGGCGGGGAAGCTGGCGACGATTTTGATTGATATTGCGGACGGGATTGATACGACGGTGCGGGAAATTAGGGAGACGTTTGGCGACGAGGAGAATGGGGACGGGAATGACGAAAAGAAGGAAGCTGGGCCGGAGGAGACGAAGGTGAAGTCACGGGAGCTTTCGGAGAAGGATTTGGCGGAGGTGAAGGTTTTCTCGGATAAAGAATTGGAGAAGATGAAGGCGGAGCAGGAGAAATTGCGGCTGAAGCGGGAAAAGATGAAGAAGAAAATTATCAAAAGGTCGAAAAGACGATAGGAACACGGAATGTGTGGGCAAGGAAAAATGCAGGGAGTGAAGCGGGGGCAGACGATTGTGGCGGAGCGCGAGCGAGCGGAGTCGGATTCGGAGAGGATGCAGGTGCGTAAGCAACTGCGACGAAAACGAATACGCTCGGTGGTGTCGGCTTGTTTGATGCTGGCGATTTTAGGGCTATTGGCGTATCTGGGGGCGAAAGAGCTGGTGGGATTTGGGGAGCGCGAAGGAGCTGGGGTGATTGAAGAGAAAAAGGTGACGGCGGAGATTGTGGATGAGAGCGGGCGAGGGCAGATTTCGATGCGGATGAGGGAATATATTATTCAGCTTGAGGAGGACTTCAAGGTGCTGGGGTATACGGTGACGAAAGTGATATTGCCGGCGACGACGAGTCGGGAATTATACGTGGACCTTGCGGGGGAGACGATGTATTTCAAGGTGAGTATGGATCGGGGGGCGGCAGTGACGGTGGAAGATGCGGTGCGGATGATGAAATATTTGCGAGAAAAGGATTTGCACCCGGAGTATGTGGACGTGAGGATTGAGGGGAAGGCGTATTATAAGTAGGGGTTGACAAGCCGTTGGAATTTGCTATAATGGTGGCATATCACGATGACCGGAACATGCCTAAGGTTTTGACCGAACGCTAATGCCGGTCTTTTTTGTGCTTTAGTGGGGCGGCTTTTCTGGGTTGTTGATGGCGTGATATCGAAGGAGGTTGTAGAAGTAAGTGACTTTTAATGTTGTCTAGCCGAGTAATGTAAGAGCGAAAAGGGGAGAGTAGTTTTGAATAGCGTTGAGTAGGAGTGATAATGCGCGCTAATTTGCCATGTTTTTCTAGGAAGCGCATTAGGCACGCAAAATCACCGTCACTGCTAACAATAATGGCTTGATTGTAATTGTTAAAATCGATAGCCGATGCCTGTAGAACCAGCTCGGCGTCAACGTTGCCTTTCATTTGACGCTTACCTTTCTCGTCGGTATAAGCAACAGTTGGTTTGAAAACCAGAATAAACCCATAAGATTGAAGTGCTTGATACATGAGGGATTGGGTTTCATCGTAGCCAATGAAAAGAAAGGCTTTGTCGACATGGAATTTATTTTTGAGATAGAGGCGGAATTTGCGGTAGTCGAGCTTAATGCCTTGATTTTTAATGCCAAGGTACAAGTTATTACCATCAATAAAAGCATAGTTAGATTTGAGTGGAGCTGATTTTACCGTCTTCATGTTGGGTGCTGATTTGGGCTTAGGCTTATGAGAGTGCGGAGATTTTTGAATTATCATGCTGTAATTATACAGGGAAATTAGGTTTTGGGGAAGAAGGTGAGCTGGTCGGGAGAGGGCTTGCGGGCGCGAGATGAACGGGGAGCGGCTGGTTTACGAGGGCTGGATGGTGCGTGTGGTTTAGTTGGTTTGGCGGAGTTGGAGGCGGCGTTAATGGTGGATTTGGAAGTTTTGGAGGTTTGAGTTGGAATTTCACGAGGGGCGATGGAAGGAGTGTCGGGGAGGAGGGTGGTTTGAACGAAGACGGGAATGGTGGTGGGGAGCTGGTTGGAATAGGAGATGGGGATGGGGCGGTTAGCTTCGTCGCGGCGTTTCTTGCGGGCGCGGCGAGAATTAGAGGTGTCATGAGCTTTGGTGGAGGAGGAAGAGTAGGGCTGGCGAGCTTCGCGGGCGGCGGCTTTTTGGCGTTGGTATTCGTCTTCGGGGAGCCAATCATATTCCCAGCCGAAGCTGTCGAAAAGTTTTTTGAAGAAACGGCGGGAGTTGATGTGCTTCGTGGTGCCCATGCGGGAGACGAATCCGTCGATGTCGCCTTCGCCGCGGGTGGAGAGTTTGTAGGCGGCTTCGAAAGCCTTGCGACGAGAACGGCGACTAGGGACAATGAAGCGGGGATAGACGACGGTGCCGATGAAGGGAATGCCCTTGTCGACGGGCTGGCGGTATTGCTTTTTCGGGTGGAGGGTGAGATTTAACTCGCGTTCAAGGAACTTCTGGATGGCGTTGACATCGCGGAGGAGCTGTTCGCGTTGCTCGTCGGGGACGATGATAAAGAAGTCGTCGACGTAGCGACCATAGTGTTTGTAGCCAAGGTCGAAAGTGATATAACGGTCGAGCTGATCGAGGAAGATGTTGGAGAGGAGTTGGCTGGTGAGGTTGCCGATGACGATGCCGCGACCTTTGGGCTGGTTGAAGAGGCTTTTTGAAACAGGGAGCTCGCGCCAGTCGGAGCGGGGTCCGCGGATGATGATGTTTTTCATGGGGTCGTCATGGATGATTTGATGCCAGAGGAATTTGACGACTTGGTAGAGCTGGTCGCGGTCGCTGGCGTGGCAGCGGATACCGTTTCTATGGTGATACTCTTTATTATCGAGAGGGACGTGGGGAACGGTGTTAGGATTATATCTGAACTGGCGGTCAAGTCCCCAGCAGATGCGTTCGTAGAGCTTGCGGTGGTCGAGGCTCATGAAATATCCCTGGATGTCGAGCTTGACGACGAAGGCGGGGCGAGTGTGATTTTTCGTGGCGCGGCGGATGTGAGTGGAGAGACGTTGTTGGCCGAAGAGGGTGCCTTTGCCGACACGACAGGAGTAAGAGTCGATGATGAACCGGCGGTCCCACCAATCGGCGCAGACGTTATAAAGGAAGTGATGAATGACGCGGTCGCGGAATGGGGCGGCAACGATTTCGCGGATGACTGGATCGCGGACGATGAAGGCGACGCCACGGCTGGGTTTATAACGGCGCTGGATGATGCTGTCGCGGAGAAAAATGAGGTTTTCCATGTCGTTTAGCTCGAAGCGCTGCTCGTCGACAGTTTTGCGTTTGCCTTTGCGGGCGCAATCGTAGGCGTGCCAGAGTTCGCGGAGGAGGAAGTCTTCAAAGCGAGTGTGGTGGAAGGTGGCGAATTCTTCGTCGATGCTGCTTAAGTCGGGGTCGTCGTCGGGGTTGAAAAGCTCGCGGGGACGATTGGGGTATTGGTCGAGCATTAGCGTTTGGTGGCTTGGAGGGCTTTGGTGTAGGTTTTGCTGGTGATGCGGTCGATGAGAACGAGGTTTTCGAGAACTTGGCAGATTTCGCGATGGCGCATGAGCTGAAGGCGGTTGACGTAGGCCATGCCGTCGCGGAGGCGACGAGTGAGCTCGATCATTTTTGCAAGGTTGGCGTTTGGATTGGGATTGTCGGCGCGAGCGTATTCGAGATATTGTATCATCAGCTCGTAAGATTCCATAATCATGCGGCGTCCGACAGTCTCGCGGGCGAGATTGTCGGAGATGTGTTTGAACTGATAATAGATTGTGCGGTCGACTTGAGAAATGGCATCATAGAGGAGGGGAAGCGGGGACTTCGGGAGAATGATGGCGGAGATACGCTCGGCATCACGCTGGGAGTTGTCGCGGAGTTTGGCGATTTGCTCTTCGGTGTAGACTTTGGCGAGTTTATAGAAATGGAGTTCGGGGTCGCTGCGTTCGGGGTCAGGGAAGATGTTGATAGCGGCGAGGAGTTCGTTTAGTCCTTCGAGAGAGCGGAAAGAAATGGTCCCGTCTTCGGAGACGGAATAGTGGTCGGTGTCGACCTTGACGGAGTAGCGCCAATGAATGCGGTCGGCGATGGTCATAGAAAAGAAGAGGACGGAATGACCGGCGAGCTTGGAGAAGCCGGAAGTGGAGTCAAAAAAGAGCAGATGATGATCATTGAACTGCTCGAACTCCATGACACGGGATTTGATGAGACGCTGGCGATTGCTCAAGGCTTGACGGGCGGCGCGAAGATCGGCCTTGGCGGAGGGGTGAGTGCTATTCGAGAGTTTCTCAATAACTTCCTCAAGCTCGTGAAGATTGAGGTTGACGTATTTTTCAATGTCTTGTGGCTTGATAGAAGCCTGCTTTGCCATTTTTGTTTTTGGACCTTTTTTTACAATTTCTATTATAGCGCTAATGGTTGGGTTTGTCGAGGGGATTTTTCGGAAAATTTTTGAATAAAGGTGGCAGGCTGATTGGAGACGAAGCTTGGGCTCTCGGAGAAACAGGGGTGGTAAGGATAGAGGTGGTAGGGTATAATGGAGAGTAATGACAGAGAAAAGAATTTTACCTAAAAACCGAAAAACGTTTGTTTTTATCGATGTGAGTAATATTAGATACGCTTGCCGCTGGAGCTGCGACTTTGATTTGGACTTTGATGGATTCTATAACTATTTGAATAGGAAATATCCCAAGCTTAGAGAAGTGCGGTATTATGAAGGTATAGCAAGTGGAGACAAGAGAAAGAAGCTATATTTTAAGCACTTGAGGAAGGTTGGGTATAGGGTGTGCTCTTTGGAGCGGAAGAGCTACACTAATGAGGCGAAGTATGCTAATTTCGAATGTTTGAAGTGTGGTGCATTAAATACTGTACAGGTATTGCCGGAAAATACCAAATTGAAGTCCAATGTTGACGTCTTTATGGCGGTGGATATGCTGAAATGTGCCGCTAAGGCGACGGAGCAGCTACACATTATTTTGGTGTCGTGCGATGGTGATTTTGCCGAGGCGATTCAGGGGGTTGTGGATATCAATCCGAATGTTTTCGTGACCGTGGTGGCGACGCCAATGACAGTAGCAAATAATTGCCTTTCTGTGCGGTTAAAGAATCTGCGAAAGGTATTGCCGGATAATATGACGATTGCGAATATTGAGAACTTGAAAGCGCAGATTGCTCACTCGCCTTTAGAAATAAAAGCCTAAATGCGACTATATACAAGAATTGAAGAATTGAGCAACCCGCCATCGCTGGCGGGCCCTCTTGAAAATGGTGCCGATATGGAAATCGATAACACTTCCGACGATGGAACTTGCGTTCCTATGTTTTTATTGTAGCACAGATTGTGGAAAAAGGCAAGAGATTTTTCGGGGAAATTTTGTTCGGGTTTTGGAGGGGCTTATTTTTGAGTTGGGGGTTGAATGGGCGAGGTGATGGTGGGGAGATGATGGAGGTAGTGGCAGGGCGATGACAGAACAGGAAGTTGACAGGAGGTCAAGTTTGAGAAAACAATGGATTTGACAAAATGGCAAGAGGGAATGTTCGGTTTTTGGATTTTTAAGGGGAAGGTTGGAAAAAGTTATTGGGGTGGAGAAAAAGTTTGTGGCTAGATTTTGGAAAATAATATTGACATTGTGCTTATGTTGGAAGATAATAGACGTATAAGTAAAAGAGGAATAGGTATGACGCTAGACAAAAAGCAGCATACTGCTAGTGTTGGGCTAGCGGGATGCGTTGGTCTGCTCTCTCTGTTGCTTGTGTCGTTGGTGACGCCGTTGACGTCAAATCAGGCACACGCTGAAGGTGAGGTGGAAAATACAAACGATGAAGATTATGTCGAGACGACTGGAGACGATGTGAGTGATGCTGCTGACTCTTCGGTGATGGCAGCTGGTTCTGATGCCGATGCGGGCATCATGCCAGCAGCTACAACTAACTCGACAGTGACAATCTCATTTTCTCCAACTTCAGCAAACGGAACCGTGACCCCGATTGATTCAAACGGTGCTAAAGCCAAAGTAGACGTTAAAGCTACAGTCCGAGTCCAAAACTCGGGTGGGTACTCGGTCTATGTTGGTAGTAATTCTTCACAACTGAAGAATGGTGCTAATGTGATTGAATCAGTCGGTTCGACAACAACATATGCTAATCTACCTGTAAACAGGTGGGGCTACTCATTCGCGTCTGGTACTACCGCAGCAGATAGCTATAAAGCAATGCCAGCTACTCTACGTGGAACAGCACTAGACTCAAACAACAATACTAACATCAAAGACGAAACCCGGAACTATACCCTTAGCTTCGCAGCTAACATCGGAGCAGATAAACCTGCTGGAACCTATACCAACCAGGTGACTATGAGTGTGGTGAGCAGTCCGTTGGAAATCTCTGATCTTACCGGTCTTGCTACAATGCAGGAGATGACTTCAGAGGTTTGTGCTTCGACTGCAACAGGGGTGTCGGCACAGCTCAAGGATGTCCGTGATAACAAGTATTACTGGGTGACGAAACTAGCGGATGGCAAGTGTTGGATGACGCAGAACCTTGACTTAGATCTTAATGCTTCTACTACCCCTCTTGTGCCGGCGACTTCAGATGTTTCCTCAAGTTGGACACCAAGCAGCGGAGTATGGGCGCCGGATGGAGGTGGCGACGAGCCTGCCTATACAGCTAATACAGCCTCTAGTTCAACAATTCTTGCCGATAACACTGGCCAGAGGTCTTGGAGCTTAGGCAATTACCGTATCACTAATCCAACCACTTCCAGTGGCTGTGGCTCGAAGAAGGGCTTCAATGCGTGCAGAGGCCGATGGATTGATTCTTGATATATGGAACCAAATT